>NZ_JBVKBI010000005.1:395073-441324 GCF_055639035.1 Streptomyces sp. NPDC107654 | reverse complement strand
GTGTAGGCCTGCCCGGCCGCGGTGGCGTCCACCACCTGCGGGGAGTGCGCCGCGGCCGGCTCCACGGCGGGCGGCAGCGGTTCGGGCGTGCGGTGCGGTCGGCCCTCGCGCAGGTGCAGGGCGACCTCGCGGGGCAGGACGACGGTCCCGGGCGCGGTCGGCAGCAGCAGACCCCGGTCCAGCAGCCAGCGCAGGTGCGCCGCCGGATCCGCCGTGACCTGCCCGTACGGCGGCCCCCACATCAGCCGGGACAGCACCTCCCGGGCCGGCTCGGGGGCCCCGGCGAGCAGCTTCGCCATCTTCCCGCGGTCGGTGAACAGCGCGGTCAGCGCGGCCACGGCCGACACCGAGTCGTGTGTCGACGGCAGCCCCGCCGTCGACACGATCTCCTGGATCCGCCCCGGCGACATGCCGGAGGCGGCCTCCTGGACGGTCGGCCCGAGCCCGGTCGGCGACGGGTGCTGCGCCGACGGCGCGAGCAGCTCGCGGGCGGTGCGCACCAGCCGCAGCCGGTCGTCCGCGCCCCACACCAGGGCCTGCTCGCGCAGGGTGCCGACGGCCCGCGGCAGCGCGCCGGCGATCGTCTCGTCCCCGGTGTCCCCGGCCATCAGGGCCAGCAGGGTGTCGTACGGCGCCGGGTCCGGGGCCACGGCCAGCGCCTCCGCCGTCTGCAGCGCGAACCGGTCCAGCCGCTCCAGGGCGCGCAGCACCGAGGCGCGCGTACCGGCGCGGGTGGCGAGCTGGGTGAGATCGGTGGGGACGGGGGTGATGAGGTCGGGGCGGCTGCGCAGCAGCGCGGCCAGGGAGGCGTCGTCCCGCGCGCGGAGCGCCTCCGCGAGGGACCGAGGGGCTGAGTGGGCCTCGGGGCTCATCCGGCCAACGGTAGCGGAATTCCATATGCCGAGGGCATCCCGCGGAAAGCGGTACGGTCCTCACGGGCATTGAAGTCGGCGCACCCCGGAGGGGTTTCCGTGGGGATCGAGAGCGATCAGGTCGTCTACGAGTATCTGAGCCGCGTCGGGGACCTCGCTCAGCAACGGCAGCTGCCGTCCGCCACGCGGATGCGGCTCGTGTCGGAGCTGCGCAACGAGATCGACCGGTGCCGCGCCCAGGCGACGGTGGACTCGCCCGCCGCCGTCCGCGGCATCCTGGACCGCCTGGGCAGTCCGGACGAGGTCGTCACGGCGGCCGGAGGCTCCGGCGGTGTCCCGCAGCCGCCGCCCGCCGCCGTACCGGCGCAGCCCTCCTCCCGGGAGCGGGCGTCCGGGCCGGCACAGCGGGAACGGCCGAAGGGGCTGCGCCGGGTCGTACCGCGTCCGCGCCCCGCCGAGTCCGAGCGGCCCGCCGCGCGCGACATCCCGGCCCCGCCGCACCTCGCCCCCGCGCACGAACTCGGTGACGGCACGGCGCCGCCCGACTGGTGGCGCGTGGACACCGCCGGCCCCCTTGCGGACACCGACCCGGTGCCGGGCTTCGTCGGCGGCGTGGAGATCCCGGAACTGCTCAGGAGGCCTCCGGGCCGGAGCGGGGAGGCGGCCAAGGAGCCCGCCGGGAAGACAGGCGAGAAGACCTCGGAGAAGGCCGCCGGGGCTGCGCCGGAGCCCGGGGCGGTGCCCGAGCCGGCCGCCCCGCGCCGCCGGCTCCTGCCCGGCCCCGCCGCCGGCTGGTCCAACCCCCTCCTCCTGCTGGCCGCCGCCGCGCTGGTCGCCGGCGCCGTGCTCGGCAACTGGTTCGCCCTGCTCCTCGGCTGGGCCATCGCCTACGGCTCACGCCGGCTGACGGCCGCGGAGACCAAGTGGGCGGTGATGGTCCTGCCGGGTACGGCGGTCGCGGCGGGCCTGGTGTGGCTGTGGGGCCGGAACGACGGCCGCTGGGGCGAACCCATCGCCCAGGGCCACATGAACGACGCGGTGAGCGAGACCTGGCCGTGGGTGGTCAGGGGAGCGGCCGTGGCCTCGGCGCTGTACCTGGTGTGGCGCTCGCAGCGGAAGGGGTAGCACCGGGGGCGGTCACGGCCGGCGTCGGCCCGCGCGTGCGTCGTGGCGGGCACGGCCACGACGGCCCCGCGCCCGGATCACAGCCGTCCCCTCGGCGTGATCCCGCCCCGCCGGACCGCCGGCGGCACCCGGCACAATGTCCCCCATGGCCTCCACGACCCTCACCGTCGGCTTCGACCTCGACATGACCCTCATCGACTCCCGGCCCGGCATCCGTGCCTGCTACGTGGCCCTGGCCGAGCGGACGGGTGCGTTCATCGACGCCGATCTGGCGGTGACCCGGCTCGGACCGCCGCTCGTGGAGGAGCTGATCCACTGGTTCCCGGCCGACGAGGTCCCGGCGATGGCCGATCTGTACCGGGAGATGTACCCCTCCATGGCCATCGCCGCGACGCCCGCGATGGCCGGCGCCCGGGAGGCGGTCGACGCGGTGCGGGCGGCCGGCGGGCGGACGATGGTCGTGACGGCGAAGCACGAGCCGAACGCCAAGCTGCACCTGGCCCACCTCGGCATCGAGCCGGACGTGGTGGTCGGCGACCTGTGGGCCGAGCAGAAGGCGGCGGCGCTGCGCGAGTACGGCGCGGCCGTGTACGTCGGTGATCACGTCGGAGACGTCCGGGGGGCCCGAGCGGCGGGTGCGTTTTCGGTCGCCGTGGCGACCGGGCCGTGCCCGGCGGACGAGCTGCGGGAGGCCGGCGCGGACGTCGTCCTGACCGGCCTCGCCGACTTCCCCCGGTGGCTGGCCGGCTACCGCGAGGCGCTGGAGACCGCCTCCCGCGCCTGACGCCGTCCGGCGGCGACGGACCGCAGGACACCGGCACCGGCGAGCAGGAATCCGACGGCCATGAGCATGCTCAGGCCGAACATGTACGTCGGAAAAGGCTTCGTTCCGAGCAACAACGGGGTCACCGTGACGAGGGTGGCCAGGGCGCCGAGGAAGAAGACGACGGCACCGGCGCGGATCAGTCGGTCACCGGGCGCGGTGGAATTCGGTTGGGTTTTGTCACGCACCGGACCAGGGTAGTTCCCTGCGCGAGAGAACAACCGGGGGACGTCTTGTCACCCGCCCCAAGACCATTAGCCTTGGTAGCGCTTGGTATCGGCGGGTCGTGGTCGACCCGCTCTAGTGCTATCAAGAGCCGTTTCCGAAGTAGTTTTCCCAACGAGTACGAGGACGAGGACAGACGTGCCTACCGGCAAGGTCAAGTGGTTCAACAGCGAGAAGGGCTTCGGCTTTCTCTCCCGCGACGACGGCGGTGACGTCTTCGTCCATTCCTCGGTTCTCCCCGCCGGAGTCGATTCGCTCAAGCCGGGACAGCGCGTGGAGTTCGGGGTCGTCGCCGGTCAGCGCGGTGACCAGGCGCTCTCGGTGATCGTGCTCGACCCGACGCCGTCGGTCGCCGCCGCCCAGCGCAAGAAGCCGGACGAGCTGGCGTCGATCGTGCAGGATTTGACGACCCTTCTCGAGAACATCACTCCGATGCTGGAGAAGGGCCGTTACCCGGACAAGACCTCCGGTAAGAAGATCGCCGGCCTGCTCCGCGCGGTCGCCGACCAACTCGACGTCTGACCCTCAGGGAAACGCGAGCGCGTCCGGGCCGAGGGGTGGTACGAGCCCCTCGGCCGCCGCACGCGTGAGCAGTCCCCGGACCGCCGCATAACCGTCCTCGCCGAGGCCGGCGGTGAACTCGTTGACGTACAGCCCGATGTGCTGGTCGGCGACGGCCGGGTCCATCTCCTGGGCGTGCGCCATGACGTAGGGCCGGGAGGCCTCCGGGTCGTCCCAGGCGGCCCGCACCGAGGCGCGGACGGAGTCGGCGAGCCCGGTCAGCGCCTCGGCGCCCAGGGAACGCCGGGCGATGATCGCGCCCAGCGGGATCGGCAGCCCGGTGGTCCGCTCCCAGTGCTCGCCCATGTCGGCGAGCTTGTGCAGCCCGTAGTTCCGGTAGGTGAACCGGGCCTCGTGGATGACCAGGCCCGCGTCCACCTTGCCGTCCCGCACGGCCGGCATGATCTCGTGGAACGGCATGACCACGATCTCGCCGACCCCGCCGGGCAGGGTGTCCGCCGCCCACAGGCGGAACAGCAGGTAGGCGGTCGACTTCTCGCTCGGCACCGCGACCGTACGGCCCGTCAGATCGGTCCCCGCCTCCCGGGTGAGCACCAGCGGCCCGCAGCCCCGGCCCAGCGCACCGCCGCACGGCAGCAGCGCGTAGGTGCCGAGGACGTACGGCAGCACCGCGTACGACACCTTCAGCACGTCGAACTCGCCGCGCTCGGCCATGCCGTTGGTGACGTCGATGTCGGCGAAGGTCACGTCCAGCGCGGGGGCGCCGGGGACGCGGCCGTGGGCGAGTGCGTCGAAGACGAAGGTGTCGTTGGGGCAGGGGGAGTACGCGATCCGAAGCGGCTCAGTGGTCATGTGCCTTCCAACTCTCCAGGGCGGGCGCGAGCTTCCCGAAGCCCTCGGTGAGGGCGGCGAGGGCGTCGCCGATGCGCCAGGCGGCGCGGTCGCGCGGCCCCACCGGGTTCGAGACCGCGCGGATCTCCAGCACGGGTACGCCGTGCGCGGCGGCCGCCTCGGCCACGCCGAAGCCCTCCATGCCCTCGGCGAGCGCGCCGGGGTGCCGGGCACGCAGGGCGGCGGCGCGGGCGGCGGTGCCGGTGACCGTGGAGACGGTCAGGACCGTGCCGGTACGGGCGCCGGTGGCCTCGGAAACGACTCGTACGAGTGATTCCGGCGGATGATGGGTGACGGTCCCGAACCCCAGGTCGGTGACCGGGAGGAAGCCGTCGGCGGTCTCGGCGCCCAGGTCGGCGACGGTGATCGCGTCGGCGACGACGAGGGAGCCGAGGGGGGCGTCGGGCTGGAAGCCGCCGCCGATGCCGGCCGAGACGACCAGACCGTAGGGGCGGCCGGCCAGGGCGGCGGCGGTCAGGGCACCGGCGACGCGGGCGGCGGCGAGCGCCGGGCCGACACCGGCGGCGAGCAGGTCGAAACCCGCGCCCGTACGGCACAGGGACCCGCCCGGCAGCCGTATCCCACCGGCCGCCGGGTCCGGGCCCGCCCCGGGCAACGCCCGTGCCACCGCGTCCCGCTCCACGGGGACGGCGGTGGCGACGAGGACCGGGAGTGACGCCGTGGTCAGTCCTTCGCCTTCTTCAGCTTGAAGGTCCACAGACCCTTCTTCGTCTTGTCGCCCATCTGGATCGCGAGCGTGTTGGTCTCGCCCTGCGTGCCGTACTGGACGTTGAAGAACGCGCTGCTCGGAATCGTGCGGTACGTCTCCTTGCTGGTGTCGCTGAACTGGCGGCCGTTGACCAGCACGATCCAGCCCTCGTCCGCGATCTTCGGGTCGACGCCGATGCGGACGGTCTCGTCCTGGCCGACCTCGATCGACTTGGCGTCAGCGGCCTTCTTGATGCACTTGTCCAGCGACTTCTGGTCCAGCGCCTTGCCGTCGTTGTAGCAGAGGGCCTCGGAGTTGACCGAGTCCCGGCCGACGGTGAGCGTCGCGACGGGACTCGGCTTGTCGCAGGCCGACAGGACGAGCAGTCCGGCGGAAACGGCGCCGGCGACGGCGACGGCGCGGCGGCGTCGCACAACGGATTGCAGCGTGGTCATGGCCGAAGGCTATCGGGCACCCGGAGCCGTCCGCCCACGTGGGGTACGGCGTGCCCGGTTCGTTACGCCGGGCGGTGGCGGCGGGGCCTCACGCCACCCGGGCCCGGGCCCGGCCGCCGTGCCGGGCCGAGGCGAGCAGTCCGCGCAGCGTGCCCAGCCAGCCCACGGCCACGAACGCGGCTCCGACCAGCAGCCCCACCGTGCCGTTGAGCGGCATCACGATGCCGACCGCGCCGCCGAAGACCCACGCCATCTGGAGCAACGTCTCCGAACGGGCGAACGCCGAGGTGCGCACCAGCTCGGGCACGTCCCGCTGGATCAGCGCGTCCAGCGCCAGCTTGGCCAGCGCCTGCGCGAACCCGGCGACCGCCGTCAGACAGGCCACCAGGAACGCCCCGAAGAAGAGGCCGGCGACGACCGCCGTACCCAGCACCACCGCCACCACGGTCACGATGATGATCTCCGGCGCCCGGGACCGCAGCCAGGCCCCCACCGCCGTACCGAGGGCGTTGCCCGCCCCCGCCGCGACCCCCACCATCCCCAGCGACACCGCCGCGCTCTCCCCGGTCAGGGGGTGCTCGCGCAGCAGGAAGGCGAGGAAGAAGATCAGGAAGCCGGACAGGCAGCGCAGGGCGGCGTTGGCGCCGAGCGCGTGCGTGACCGCGGGCCCGACCGTCCGCAGCCCCGGCCGCTTCGCCTGCTTGCGGTGCGGCCCGTGCAGACGCTCCGCGTCGCCCGCGAGCAGCGCGACGTCCTCCCCCTTCGCCGAGTCCACCGTGGGCGGCAGGGAGAACGACAGAAACGTCCCGGCAGCGAAGATCACGAAGGCGCCGTAGAGCGGCCACGGATCGCCGAGCGCGTGCAGGCCCGCCGCCAGCGGCGCGGCGGCGCCCGTGGCCAGCAGCCCCGCCAGCGTCACCCGGGAGTTGGCCTTCACGAGCGAGAACCCCGGCGGCAGCAGCCGCGGTACGACGGCACTGCGGACCACGCCGTACGCCTTGGACGCCACCAGCACCCCCAGCGCGGCCGGATACAGCTCCAGGCTGCCGCTCGCCACCGCCCCCGAGACGACCAGCGCGAGCAGCGCCCGCGCCAGCATCGCCCCGGCCATCGCGGCCCGCCGCCCGTGCGGCAGCCGGTCGAGGAGCGGCCCGATGACGGGCGCCAGGACCGTGAAGGGCGCCATGGTGATGGCGAGGTAGAGGGCGACCCGCCCGCGTGCCTCGTCCGTCGGCACCGAGAAGAACACCGTGGACGCGAGCGCCACGGTGACCATGACGTCCCCCGCGCCGTTGACCGCGTGCAGCTCGATCAGCTTGCCCAGCCCCGACTCGCCCGCGCCGTGCGCGTGCGTGACCCTGCGGATGCCCCGCGCCGTTCCGGTCACCGGGAAGTGCAGGGCACGGCCGACCGAGCGGACGGCACCACCCACCCGGCCCGAACCGCCGCCCCGACCATTCGCCCTGTCCGCGGCTGCCACGACGTTCATAGTGCCCCGAGAGGCGGCCCGATAGTGCGGATACCGCGGGCGTGGCGCCGGACAAGGGGCGGAAGGGCGCGGAAGGGCGCGGACGAGCGGCGGCACCAGCGGCGGGCCGGGCTGCGGGAGGGGCGGGTACGGGCCCGGGTGAGGTCCGGGCGGGGACCGCGGGATGGCCGGGTGGGAATATCCACGAATCCCGTCCGGTGTAGCGTGCCTATCTCAGCCATAACGCAGAATGGATGGCAGAGGTGCGCCCAGGCGCGCGGATGCAGACGTCGATGCGGTCCCCAGGTCCGCTCCGTCGGCGAAACCGCCGGAGGCAGCCGCACTCGACGAGACGGCGTAGGAGAGAAGCGATACCTGTGAGCGCAGCGACCACGCGAAGCCGCACCCCCGACCGCCTGTGCGCCGAGGCCGTCGACCTCGCCCGCGCCGCCGCCGAGGAGGCCGCCGCGCCCGGCGTGGTCGGCGAGCACGCCGGCCTGGTGTCGGAGGGCGACCGCGTTGTCACGCACTTCTTCGAGTGCAAGGAACTGGGCTACCGCGGCTGGCGCTGGGCCGTCACCGTGGCCCGCGCCTCCCGCGCCAAGATCGTCACCCTGGACGAGGTCGTCCTCCTGCCCGGCCCCGACGCCCTCCTCGCCCCCGAGTGGGTCCCCTGGAGCGAGCGCCTGCGGCCCGGCGACCTCGGCCCCGGCGACCTCCTGCCCACCGACCAGGACGACCTGCGCCTGGAGCCCGGTTACACCGGCGAGGAGGAGCCGCCGCCGAACTCCCTGGTCTCCGAGGAGATGCGGGAGCTGGCGGAGGCCGAGGACGCCGACGTCTCGCCCGGTGCCCCCGCCGTCCAGCCGACGACCCCGGTCCGCGGCACGATCGCGTCCGTCGCCGAGGAACTGGGCATGCGCCGCGCGCGTGTCCTGTCCCGGTACGGCCTGCACGTCGCCGCCGACCGCTGGGAGGAGGCCTTCGGCCCGAAGACGGCGATGGCCCAGGCGGCCCCCGCCACCTGCGTGAGCTGCGGTTTCCTCGCCCCCATCGGCGGCTCCCTCGGCCAGGCCTTCGGCGTCTGCGCCAACGAGTTCTCCCCCGCGGACGGCCGTGTGGTCTCCCTCTCCTACGGCTGCGGAGGCCACTCCGAGGCCGCGGTCATGCCCAAGCCCCCGCAGCCCGCCGCCCCGGTCATCGACGAGACCCGCGTCGACCCCTTCCCGCTCCGCCCGGCCCGTGACTCCGGCTCCGTCCCGGAGTCCGACGACGAGACGGCGGAACTCGGCCACTCCTGAACCGCCGGCCGGTCCTCCGGCCCGACCCACACCTCGGCCCACACCGTCTTCTTCGGCGAGGCCCCGGGGGCGGTCCCCCAGCGCCGGGCGAACGCGTCCACGAGGAGCAGCCCCCGCCCGGCGTCGGCGTCGGGCGCGGGCCGGAGCGGCGGCTCCGGCAGCCGGTCACCGCGCGTGTCCGTCACCTCGATCCGCAGGACGTCCCCGACGGCGTACAGCGTCAGCCGGAAATCCCGTCCGGCCACTCGGCCGTGAGTGGCCGCGTTGGCCGCCAGCTCGGCCACGATCAGCGCGGCCGGATCCAACGGCAGCCCCCACGAGCGCAGTTGCTCCGCGGCCAGCAGCCGGGCGAGCCGGGCCCCGCGGGGCGTGGGGGACAGCTGCACCGTGAAGTTCGGGATGCGGGTGGAGATGCGCGTGGAGATGTGCCTGTTCACATCACTCAGAGTGGCCGTACCCGACACCCGTGAACAGTGATGAAATGGTTGCGTAGAGTCACTGCCCGGCGCACGACCGGTGGTGTCGGGACCGCGCTAGCCGGTGAGGCTCGTCTCGTGGACCGTGTGGAGGCCGGCCTCCCCGCCGGTGCGTTCCAGGCGCAGGTGGGCCGAACGGCCCTTCAGCGTCAGGGTCATGAGCTGGTTGCCGAACCACGGCCCGCCCCGTTTGCGCCACCGCACCGGCAGCCGGGCGCAGCGGCCGTGCCGGGCGAGCAGGCGGCCCAGGAGGCGGGCCGGCGCGCTCCAGCCGGCGCGGAAGCCGATCCGCATCGCGAGCGGCACGGAGTTGTGCACGGGCGAGCAGGTGAGCTGGACGACGGGGATGCCGAGGTCACCGGAGCGCCAGGTCGCCTCGGCGATGTAGCCGTGGTGCACGTCCCCGGACAGCACGCACACGCTCGCCGGGGCGCCCGGTGCCGCCGCGGCCTCGGCGATGAGACCGGCGAGGTCGGCGAAGGAGCGGGGGAAGGCCGCCCAGTGCTCCAGGTCGGCCCCACGGCGCAGCCACTCGCCGAAGCGTGCCCAGCGGTCGCCGCGTTCCCCGGCGCACAGGGCCGCGTCCCAGCTCTCGGTGTCGTGCACCAGGTGCGGCAGCAGCCAGGGCAGGGAGGTGCCGATGAGGAGGTGGTCACAGGCTCCCTCGCCGGCCAGGACCTGCTCGCGCAGCCAGGCGGCCTCGCCCGCGTCCAGCATGGAGCGGCGGCCCTCCTCCAGGACCCGCGCGGCCCGGGAGTCGACCATCACCACCCGCACCCGGCCGAAGTCCCGCCGGTAGCTGAAGCGGACCGTGGAGGAGTCGGCGTCGGCCTGCTCGGCCAGGGCGCGCAGCGCCTTCGTACCGTCCGGGGTGGCGCGTACGGCGGCCCAGGTCGGGTCGTCGGCCAGTTCGGCGGGGGAGAGGTTGCCCAGGTGCTGGTGGACCCAGTACGACATCAGGCCGCTCAGCAGCCGCTCCTGCCACCAGTCGGTGGTGCGCATGTCGGCGAGCCAGGAGGCGGAGGTGTTCCAGTCGTCCACGATGTCGTGGTCGTCGAAGATCATGAAGCTGGGCACGGTGGACAGCAGCCAGCGGACCTCCGGGTCGAGCCAGGACTCGTGGTAGAGCTGGCAGTACTCCTCGTAGTCGGCGACCTGGGCGCCGGGCGGCCGGTCCAGGTCGCGGCGGGCGGCCAGCCGTCGCCGGGTCTCCTCGGAGGTCTCGTCGGCGTAGACCTGGTCGCCCAGCAGCAGCAGGACGTCGGGGCGCTCGCCGTCGGGGTCGGCCGCCAGGCGGGTGGCCAGGGTGTCGAGGGCGTCGGGGCCGACCGGGTCCTTGCCGTCCGCCGGGGGCGCGGCCCAGCGGCACGACCCGAAGGTGACGCGGACGGCGTCGCCGGCGCCGGGCGTGCGGATGACGGAGGGCGGGAAGCGGGAGTCGGGCAGGGGCCACACCGGGGTGCCGTCGAGGAACACCTCGTAGGCGGGCGAGGTGCCCGGTCGCAGTCCGGTCACCGTGACGAGCGCGTAGTGGTGCCCGGCCACCTGGAAGGTGGGGGCCGTGCCGGACGCGCCGTCGGAGCAGCGCACCTCGGCCGTACAGGGACGGCTCGTCTCGACCCACACGGTCGCGCAGGAGCCGTCGGTGTACCTCAGCAGCGGTCCCAGGCGCAGTTCGGGCATCTGATCGCCTTCCTGTCTCGCGGGGTACGGCGGAACGACCCCAGCGACGGTACAGGCGTCTGGGACGCGGCTGGGCGGGCACTGGTGAGGAGACCCGGGCGGACCCGGCCCGGGCGAGGGCGAGACGGAGAGGCGGTGGCGTGGCCGAGCACGAGCAGGCGACGGAGGCCGAGGAGACCCCCGGCACGGTGCGCGAGGACGACCTGCTGCGGGGGTTCGTGGTGGACGACCGGCAGCCGGAGCGGCCGGTGCTGCTGGACGCCGACGGCCGGCCGGTCGACACCTGGCGGGAGAACCACCCCTACGACCACGTGCTCGGCCGGCGCGAGTACGAGCGGACCAAGCGGATCCTGCAGATCGAGCTGCTCAAGCTCCAGCGCTGGGTGAAGGAGACGGGGCAGCGGATCGTCGTGGTGTGCGAGGGGCGGGACGCGGCCGGCAAGGGCGGCACCATCAAGCGGTTCACCGAGCGGCTGAACCCCCGCGGGGCCCGCGTCGTGGCGCTGGACAAGCCGACCGAGCGCGAGGCGGGGCAGTGGTATTTCCAGCGGTACGTGACGCACCTGCCGGCCCGCGGGGAGATGGTCTTCTTCGACCGGTCCTGGTACAACCGGGCCGGCGTCGAGCGGGTCATGGGCTTCTGCTCGGAGGCCGAGTACCGCCAGTTCCTGCGGCAGGCCCCGCTGTTCGAGCGGCTGCTCACCGACGACGGCATCGCGCTGGTGAAGTTCTGGTTCTCGGTGTCCCGCGCCGAGCAGCGGACCCGGTTCGCGATACGGCAGGTCGACCCGGTGCGCCGCTGGAAGCTCTCCCCCACCGACCTGGACTCCCTCGACCGCTGGGACGACTACACCGCGGCCAAGGTCGACATGTTCCGGGTGACCGACACCGCGCACGCGCCGTGGACGGTCGTGAAGAACAACGACAAGCGGCGGGGCCGGCTGGAGGCGATGCGCAGCCTCCTGGACCGCTTCGACTACCCGGCCAAGGACCCCGAAGCGGTCGGCACCCCCGACCCGCTGGTCGTCGGTGCGGCGGACACCCTGCTCGAACCGGGCGAGGAACCCACGGCCCTGTCGCCGACCCCGCTGGCCGGCCCCGGCGGCGGCCCCGGCAACCACCCGGACACCGAGGTGCCGGCCGGCCGCGGCCACGGGTGAGGAGGGACCGAGGACATGGGGACGGTGGTGCACGTCCCGCAGACGCGGGACATGATCGGGGACGAGCTCTCCGGCGACGAGGCCTTCACCGCGCTGCGCCGCTACGGGGGCGCGCGGCTGCTGCTCGACGCCTTCTCCCGGTTCCGCTACGCCGACGGCTTCACCAACGCCCGCGCCCTCGGCTTCCAGATCGTGCTGGGCATGGTGCCGTTCACCATCGCGCTCGTCGGCCTGGCCACGGCCGCGCACACGGAGAGCGTGGGCCGGATCATCGAGCTGACCCTGGGCCGGATCGTGCCGGGTGCCAGCGCCGACGTGATCCGGGAGGCGCTGCGCGGCACCCGCCGCACCGCCGGCTCCGGAGCCTGGAGCACGCTCGCGCTGGTCCTGGGGCTGGTCTTCTCCGTCGTCAACCTGGCGTCGGCCATGGGCCAGGTGGAGCGGGGCGCCAACCGGATCTACGGCATCGAGCGGGACCGGCCCCTCCCGCGCAAGTACGGCAGGGCCGTGCTGCTCGCCTTCGCCGCCGGTGTGCCCATGGTCCTGGGGTTCCTGGTCCTGGTCGCCGGCCGGGCCGTGTCCGCGGCGACGGCCGAGGCGCTGGGCACCTCCCCGCCCCCGGCGTGGTGGGGCGCCCTGGAGGTGCCCGTGGGGACGGCCCTCGCCTGGATCGCCTCCGCCGTCGTCTTCCGGTGGTCGCCGCGCCGGGACCAGCCCGGGTACACCTGGCTGGCGTTCGGTTCCGCCGTCCACCTGGTGCTGTGGGTCACCGCGACCTGGCTGCTGGCCCTCTACGTCTCCCGCAGCGGTTCCTTCGGTGCCGTGTACGGACCGCTCACGGCCTTCGTGGCCCTGCTGCTGTGGGCCAACCTGACCGGGGTCGCCCTGTTCCTGGGCATCGCGTTCGCCGCGCAGCTGGAGGCGGCCCGCGCCGGACTGGGCCGGGCCGTGCGGCCGGACCCCGGGCCGGGCCCGTGAGAGCCCGGCCCGGGGCGCGGGTCAGGACTGCTCCACGATGCGGCGCACGTTGTCGACGGAACCGCAGCCGGACTTCAGCTGTCGCTCACGCTCCTCCAGGAACACCGCGCCCAGCTCCTCGCGCCGCTGCATCGCCACGTTCTCGCGAGCACCGTTGAGGATGGTGCGCTCCTCCTCGTCGGCGTGGTGGGTGACGGCCTCCACCAGCGCCTCCAGCTTCTCGTCCCACTCCTCGGAGCCGACCTCCTCGACCTCGAGGAGGTCGAGGAGGGCCTTGTTGCCCTCGTCGTGCTCGTGCTCGCCGTGCTCGACCTCTTCGTCCTCGATGTTCTTGTAGCGCTTGAGGGCGGGGTACACCTCGGCCTCCTCGGCCAGGGCGTGGGCGATCAGCAGATCGGCGAACTCCCGCAGGGCGGCCGCCCGGTCGTCCTCGACGCTCCGCATCCGGCGGAAGAGGTCCTCCATGCGCCGGTGGTCCTCGAGGATCAGCTCGACGACGTCCTGTGTCTGGGTCATGGACGTGCTCCACTTTCGTGCGAAGGGCTCGTGTCATTTCCGCTTACCCCCTTCGTGCGCACCGATGGCTCCCGCGGCCACCACGTCCCCTCGGACTCCGGTCCGTCCGCGCTGTAGGTTCGGTCCCACGTCGTAGAGGAGAGTCAACGTGAGCAAGTTCGTCCGGCCGGCGGCCGAGGGCGCCGACCCCTTCGGCACCGCCCGTCTGCGTCGTGGGGTGCTCGACGCCTGGGCGACCAGCCCCGCCCGGTTCCGGGAGGACGCCAACGCGGAGGAGGATCTCGTCCTCGGCGGCTACCGGGACCGGCTCGTGGTCGAGCTGGCGCAGAACGCCGCCGACGCCGCCGCCCGGGCCCACGTGCCGGGGCGGTTGCGGCTCACCCTCCGCGACGGCGTCCTCGTGGCGGCGAACACCGGGGCCCCGCTGGACGCGGCCGGTGTCGAGTCGTTGTCCACGCTGCGGGCCTCCGCCAAGCGGGACGCCGAGGCGACGCACGGTGCCGTCGGCCGGTTCGGGGTCGGTTTCGCCGCCGTGCTCGCGGTGACCGACGAACCGGCGATCGTGGGCCGGCACGGAGGCGTGCGCTGGTCCCTCGCGGAGGCGCGGGAGCTGGCCGCCGACGTCGCCCGGCACAGCCCGGGGCTCGGGGACGAGGTGCGCCGCCGGGACGGGCACGTGCCGCTGCTCCGGCTGCCCTTCGCCGCCGAGGGCACGGCCCCCGAGCCGTACGACACCGCCGTCATCCTGCCCCTGCGGGACGCGGCGGCGGCCGACCTCGCCGAGCGGCTCCTCGCTGGTGTCGACGACGCCCTGCTCCTCGCCCTGCCGGGGCTGGAGGAGGTCGTCGTGGAGGTCGGCGGGGAGGCGCCGCGCACCCTCACCCGGCGCAGCGACGGCGCCTTCACGGTGGTCGACGACTCCCGGGACGGTCTCACGAACTGGCGTACCGCCTCCGCGCACGGGCCGCTCACCCCGGACCTCCTCGCGGACCGCCCGGTCGAGGAGCGGCTGCGCCCGCACTGGTCCGTGACCTGGGCCGTCCCCGTGGACGCGTACGGGGCTCCGGTGCGGCCCCGTACCTCGCCGGTCCTCCACGCTCCCACCCCCAGCGACGAGCCGCTCGGGGTGCCCGCCCTGCTCATCGCCTCGTTCCCGCTCGACACCACCCGCCGGCACGCGGCGCCCGGCCCCCTCACCGACTTCCTGGTGCAGCGCGCGGCCGACGCCTACGCCGAACTGCTGGGCGCCTGGCGCCCGGTGGGGGAGGGGGTCATCGGCCTCGTGCCCGGGGCGCTGGGCCGGGGCGAGCTGGACGGGGCCCTGCGGCAGGCCGTGCTGGAGCGGCTGCCGCGTACCGCCTTCCTGCCGCCGGCCGTCGAGGCCAAGGCCGACGACGAGCTGCCGGAGGCGCTGCGGCCCCGGGACGCCGAGGTCGTCGAGGGCGCCGGGGCCGACACCGTGCGGGTGCTCGCCGAGGTGCTGCCCACCCTGCTCCCGGCCGGTCTGGAACGGCGCGTGGAGCTGCGCACCCTCGGGGTGGCGCGGCTGCCGCTCGCCGAGGCCGTCGACCGGCTCGCCGGACTGGAGAAGGAGCCGGAGTGGTGGTGGCGGCTGTACGACAGCCTCGCCGGGGTCGACCCGGAGCGGTTGTCGGGGCTGCCGGTGCCGCTCGCCGGGGGCACCTCCCAGGCTTTCGGCTCCGGGGGAGGGAGGACGGCCATCGGGCCCCGGCAGGTGCTGCTGCCCGCGCCGGACGGCGCCCGGATCGACCCGGACGTGCTGGGGCGGCTCGGGCTGAAGGTGGCCCACGCCGATGCCGCGCACCCGCTGCTGGAGAAGCTGGGCGCGCTGCCCGCGACCGCGCGCGCGGTGCTGACCACCCCGCAGGTGCGGGCCGCCGTGGCGGGCTCCCTCGACGGGGGAGGCGGGTTCGGCTGGGAGGAGGACGCGCCGGACGCCGAGGAGCTGGCCGAGACCGTGCTCGGTCTCGTCCGGGACGCGGGGCTGGAGCCGGGGGAGGAGCCCTGGCTGGGCGCGCTCGCGCTGCCCGACGAGGACGGGGAGCTCGCGCCCGCCGGTGAGCTGGTGTTCCCCGGCAGTTCCTTCGCCCGGGTGATCCGTGCGGGTGAACTCGCCGCCGTCGACGCCGAGCTGGCGGAGCGGTGGGGGGAGCAGCCGCTCGCCGCGTGCGGGGTGCTCGCCGACTTCGCGCTGGTCCGGGCCACCGACGTCGTCCTCGACCCCGACGAGCTGGAGCCCCGGGACGGTGACTACGCCGAACCCGACGACGCCGGCCTGCTGGACGCCGTCGACGTGTGGTGCGAGGACATCCTCGACCGGTTCCCGGACAGCCCGGTGCCGCCCGTCGCCACCGAACTCGTCGCCGTCCGCGACCTGGACCTGGTGGACGACGACCACTGGCCGGAGGCGCTCGCCCTGCTGGCCCGGCCGCCGCTGCGGGACGCCCTGACCCAGCCCGTGCGGATCCTGCTGCCGGACGGCACCCACGAGCTCGTACGGCCGTACACCGCGTGGTGGCTGCGCGGACACCCGGTGCTGGACGGCCGCCGGCCCGCCGGTCTGCTGGCGGCGGGCGGGGACCCGCTGCTGCGCGGGCTGTACGACGAGGCCGACGCCACCGGGTTCGAGGACGAGCAGGTGCTGCGGGCGCTCGGTGTGCGCACCTCCGTCGGGGCGCTGCTGGACGAGCCCGGTGGGGCCGCCGAGCTGCTGGACCGGCTCGCCGACCCGGAGCGTCCGGTCACCGCCGCCCAACTGCACGGCCTGTACGGTGCGTTGGCGGAGCTAGAGCCGGAGCGGGTGACGCTGCCTGATGAGCTGCGGGCCGTGGTCGACGGGCGGGTGGAGGTCGTGGACGCCGGGTCGGCGGTCGTGGTCGACTCGCCGGACCTGCTGCCGTTCACCTCCGGTGTGCCGCTGCTGCCGGTCCGGCCCGCGCGGGCCGCCGAGCTGGCCGAGCTGTTCCAGGTGCGGCGGCTGAGCGAGTCCGTCACCGGCGAGGTGCACTCCGAGGGGGCCGAGCACGACGTACCGGACCCGGTGCGGGCGCTGCTCGGGCCGCGCACCCCGCGGACGTACGTCGAGCACGAGGAACTCGTCGTGGACGGCGTGGAGCTCGACTGGCGGCTGACCGGCGACGGCGTGCTGCACGCGGCGACCCTGGAGGGGGTGGCCGCCGGGCTGGCGTGGGCGGCCGGGCAGTGGCCGAGGCGGTTCGAGGTGGCGGCGCTGCTGGAGGACCCGTCCCGGACCGAGGAGCTGGCGCGGGACCGCTGGTTCGACTGAGGTGACGTGCGGCACAGTCGAGAAAAAGTGAAGATCTTGTACAACCTCCGGTGAGTGTCGTCGATCTGATCATGCGATATCAGCTTCATGATCACGGGGAGACACACACCCATGCGTATGCGAGCCGCCGGCACGGCCGTCCTCGGCGCCCTGGCGCTGTCCGTTCTGGCCGTTCCGGCCGCGCAGGCGGCGGACGACCACCGTGGCGACACGAAGATCTCGAACGTCGTGGTCAACGGCGGCAAGCCCGTCGTGGTCGGCGCCACCGGGTCCAAGACCATCACGGTCTCCTTCACGGTCACCGACGACTCCGGCGTCTCGTGGGCCCAGGCGATCCTGTACCACGGCAAGGACATCGCGCACTCCGACAGCGGTGCCGTCGCCAACACCCCCGACAACCGTTCCCGCTGCACCAAGGTCAGCTCCACCAAGGCCGACTGCAAGGCGACGTACACGCTGGCGGCCCGGGAGAACCTCGTCAACGAGGTGGCCGGGGGCTGGAAGGTCTGGGCGATCGCCCAGGGCAAGGACACCGACTTCGTCAAGAAGGAGAACGTCAAGACCTTCCAGGCGCAGCGGCTGGCCAAGCTGACGGCCGACGCCTCCCCCGAGCCGGTGAAGAAGGGCAAGACCCTCACCGCCGGGGGCACGCTGACCCGCGCCAACTGGAACGGCGGCACGTACTCCGGCTACAGCGGCCAGTCCGTGAAGCTGCAGTTCCGCAAGAAGGGCTCCAGCAGCTACACCACGCTGAAGACCGTCAAGACGGACTCCAGGGGCCGTCTCAAGACCACGGTCAAGGCCACCGCCGACGGGTACTACCGGTACTCCTTCGCCGGCACCTCGACCACCTCCGCGGTCAGCGCCGCCGGTGACTTCGTCGACGTGAAGTAAGCCGCAAGCACCTCCGCATCCAAGGACATCCCATGCGACTTCGTGCCACCGTGGCCGCCGTCTCCGGCGCCCTGGCCCTCTCCGCCCTCGTCGTGCCGGCCGCGCAGGCCGCCGACGGCGGCTCCGCCCACCGCGCGGACCTTGCCAAGGTCCTCGTGCAGCACGCCGCGTCCGGCCGGGCGGGCGTCGCCGCCTCCCCGGCGGAGGGCGACCTGGACGTCACCTTCTCGAACTTCAAGATCGCCAAGGCGATCAAGGTCGGGACCACGAACAAGGTGTCCGTGCCGGTCCGTTACACCCTGACCCACGGCGCCGACGTCAAGATCGACTCGGACACTTTCCTCAGTGTCCCGCTCATCTACCACGGCTCGTCCACCACCCCGGACAACGCCGCCGGCGGCGACGCGCCCGGCACCTGCGTGGCGACCTCGGCCACCACCGCCGACTGCAAGGGCACGATCGTGCTCAACCCGCGGGAGACCGACCGGGACATGAGGCTGCGCAACACGCAGGCCGGGACCTGGCACGGCGCGGGCATCGCGATCGACATGGACTCCGAGAAGGAGATCGTGCAGGTCGACGGCCTCGGCACCACCCTGCTCCAGCGCAACTCCACGCTGACGGTCAACGCCTCCCCGGAGCCGGTGAAGAAGGGCAAGACCCTCACCGTCACGGGCAAGCTCTCCCGCGCCAACTGGGAGGATCACAAGTACCACGGCTACACCGGCCAGTCCGTGAAGCTGCAGTTCCGCAAGAAGGGCTCCAGCAGCTACACCACGCTGAAGACCGTCAAGACGGACTCCACGGGCGCCCTGAAGACGACGACCAAGGCCACGGTCGACGGCTACTACCGCTTCTCCTTCGCGGGCACCACGACCACCCCGGCGGTCAGCGCCGCGGGTGACTTCGTCGACGTGAAGTAGGCGCCCCGGTCCGGCCCCGGGAGTGCCTGCCGTCGCTCCCGGGGCGGAACGTTTCTTCTCAGATGTGCCATGAGCCGGTAATCCCTGACTCAAATCCGGCCGGTCCGCACTCCCGGCGTACAACCTGCCGTGTGCCTCGACGATCTGATGCGTGAGTCGACCGACTCCACGATCAACTTCTCCCTCCTAGGGAAGCACATGCGCATTCGTGCCACCGTGGCCGCCGTCTCCGGCGCCCTGGCCCTGTCCGCCTTCGCCGTCCCCGCCGCCCACGCGGCCGGCACGGCGCCGAACGTCACCTTCTCGAACGTGAAGGTCAACAGCGGCAAGGCGATCACCATCGGGGCCGCCTCCACGGTCAAGGTCAAGGCGACCTACACCGTCACGCACCCCAGCACCGTCTCCCTGTCCAACGTCGACACCGGCCCGGTGCTCTACCGCGGCACCTCGGTCAAGGACGCCGACACCCAGGTCGTCAGCGACGACCCGGGCACCTGCACCACGGTGAACTCCACCACCGTGAACTGCACGGCCTACATCTCCATCCCCGCCCGCGAGCTGTACAACTCCGACGCCGGCACCTGGAAGCAGGGCGGCCTCGCGGTCGACAAGAAGACCTACGCCGCCAAGTGGCAGAGCGACCTCGGCACCATCCCGGTCCGCCGCGCCGCCAAGCTCACCGCCGACGCCACCCCGGAGCCGGTGAAGAAGGGCAGGACGCTCACCGTCACCGGCAAGCTGACCCGCGCCGACTGGCAGCACGGCACGTACGCCGGCTTCGGCGGCCAGTCCGTCAGGCTCCAGTTCCGCAAGGCGGGCAGCAGCACCTACACCACCGTCAAGACGATCACCTCGTCCTCCACGGGTGCCCTGAAGACGACGGTCACGGCCGGCTCGGACGGCTACTACCGCTACAGCTTCGCGGGGACGTCCACCACGTCCGGCGTCAGCGCCGCGGGTGACTACGTCGACGTGCAGTAACACGCGTCCCAGACGGTCCCGGGGCCGCCCAAGGGCCGCCCCGGGCCCTTCCGGGCCGTCTCAGGCCGGGAAGCGGCGGTCGACCCATCTCCACAGGAACTCCAGGACGGCCGCCGCCACCACCGCCACGCCGACCGCCGTCCACGGCAGTTCCATACCGACCAGCCTGAGGGCGAAGAAGTCCTGGAACGCCGGGACGGCGAGGACGAGCAGGAAGGCCGCGCCCATCGCGGCCACCAGCGCCACCCGCCACCAGGTGTAGGGGCGGGCGATGATCGCCAGCACCCACATCGAGATCAGGAACAGGGTCAGGGTGGCCGCACTGGTCTCCGCGTCCAGGGCGCCGGGCCCGGAGTAGTGGTGCCGGGCCAGCAGGTACGTCACGAAGGTCGCCGCGCCGGCCAGCACGCCGCCGGGGACCGCGTACCGCATCACCCGGCGCACGAAGTGGGGTCTCGCCCGCTCCGTGTTCGGCGCCAGGGCCAGGAAGAAGGCCGGGACGCCGATGGTGATCGTGGACAGCAGGGTCAGGTGCCGGGGCAGGAACGGGTACTCGACCTGCCAGCACACGACCAGCACCGCGAGCAGCACCGAGTAGACCGTCTTCACCAGGAACAGCGTCGCCACCCGGGTGATGTTGCCGATCACCCGGCGGCCCTCGCCGACCACCGAGGGCAGGCTCGCGAAGCTGTTGTCCAGCAGCACGATCTGGGCCACCGCCCGGGTGGCCTCCGAGCCGGAGCCCATGGCGACCCCGATGTCGGCGTCCTTCAGCGCCAGCACGTCGTTCACGCCGTCGCCGGTCATCGCGACCGTGTGTCCGCGCGACTGCAGCGCGCCCACCATGTCCCGCTTCTGCTGCGGGCTGACCCGCCCGAAGACGGTGCCCGAGGCGAGAGCCTCGGCCATGGCCGGCCGGTCGGCGGGCAGCCGCCGCGCGTCCACCGCCGTACCGTCCAGGCCCAGCTTCGCGGCGACCGCGCCGACCGACACCGCGTTGTCCCCGGAGACGACCTTGGCGCGGACGTCCTGCTCGGCGAAGTAGCGCAGGGTGTCGGAGGCGTCGGGCCGCAGCCGCTGCTCCAGGACGACCAGGGCGGTGGGGCGGGCGCCCCGGGCCGGCTCGGTGTCGTCCAGGTCGCGGCGGGCGCGGGCCAGCAGCAGTACGCGCAGCCCCTGCTCGTTGAGCTGCTCGGTCTCGGCCAGTGCCGGGTCGTCGGGGGCGAGCAGGACGTCGGGGGCGCCCAGCAGCCAGGTGCTGGTCTCGCCGTCGCCCTCGCTGAAGGAGGCCCCGCTGTACTTGCGGGCGGAGGAGAAGGGGAGCGACTCGACGCAGCGCCAGTCGTCGCTGTCCGGGTAGGCGTCGATGATCGCCTGGAGGGAGGCGTTCGGGCGCGGGTCGGACTCGCCGAGCGCGCCGAGGACCTTGTGGATGTACGGCTCCTCGGCCCCGTCCAGCAGCCGCAGCCCGGTGACGTCCATGCCGCCCTCGGTGAGGGTGCCGGTCTTGTCCAGGCAGACGGTGTCGACGCGGGCCAGGCCCTCGATGGCCGGCAGCTCCTGCACCAGGCACTGCCTGCGGCCCAGCCGGATCACGCCGATCGCGAAGGCGACGGAGGTGAGCAGCACCAGCCCCTCGGGGACCATCGGCACGATCCCGCCGACCGTGCGGGCCACGGCGTCCTTCAGATCGTCGTTCTTGACGACGAGCTGGGTGATGACGAGTCCGACGGCCGCCGGGACCATCATCCAGGTGACGTACTTGAGGATGACGGAGATCCCGGTGCGCAGCTCGGAGTGGACCAGGGTGAACCGGGAGGCCTCCTCGGCGAGCTGCGCCGCGTAGGCCTCGCGGCCGACCTTGGTGGCGGTGAAGGCGCCGCCGCCGGCGACCACGAAGCTGCCGGACATCACCGGGTCCCCGGGGCGTTTGACGACGGGGTCGGCCTCGCCGGTGAGCAGCGACTCGTCGATCTCCAGCCCGTCCGCCTCGGCACACACCCCGTCGACCACGACCCTGTCGCCGGGCCCGATCTCGACGAGGTCGTCGAGCACGATCTCGTGGGTGGCCACCTCGGTCGCCACCCCGTCCCGTCGTACCGTCGGCCGGGCCTCCCCGATCACCGCGAGGGAGTCCAGGGTCTGTTTGGCCCGCCACTCCTGGACGATGCCGATGCCGGTGTTGGCGAGGATGACGAAGCCGAAGAGGCTGTCCTGGACCGGCGCGACGAACAGCATGACCAGCCAGAGCACGCCGATGATCGCGTTGAACCGGGTGAGGACGTTGGCCCGGACGATCTGGCGGAGCGACCGGCTGCTGCGCACCGGCACGTCGTTGACGAGGCCGCGGCCGACGCGGTCGGCGACCTCGGCACCGGTCAGCCCGGCCGCGGGGCTCTTCGGCAGGGCCACGTCCATATGGCTCATGCCATCGACGGTACGTGCCGCTCCGCCCGTTCACCTGCCGAACGGGTCGCTACTCCGCCCCCGCCGACCTCAGGGCCGCGTCCCTCTTGATCGCCGCGTCCCGCCTGCGGACGTACCAGACGCCGATCAGCCCGAGTCCGCCCCCGGCCAGGCAGGTCCACAGCCACCACAGGTGTCCGTGGTCCTCGAACCAGCCGTAGAAGGGGAGCTGGACCAGGAAGAGGACGAACCACACGAGGGTGCCGCCGGTGATGGTGGCGACCACGGGCCCCTCCAGGGGCTCCGGCGCCTCGTGCTTGGGGGTCCACTTAGCCATGCGCACAGCTTATGCGCCGCCCGTGTCTACGCGCGGAGATAGCGATCTCCGGCTCATGTGTTCATACTGAAACCGTTTGTCTTTGACCGCTTCTGATCGTAGGAAACTCCAACGGGGCTCGGGGGAACCCCGCTGGGGACGAGGTCCTCCATGTCCACCTCGGCACCCGCCAAGGTCCCCACCCCCGAGAAGCCGGGCGGCGCGTCCGCCTACGGTGCCCTCGACCGCTACTTCAAGATCTCCGAGCGCGGCAGCACCGTCGCCCGCGAGGTCCGGGGCGGTTTCGCCACCTTCTTCGCGATGGCGTACATCATCGTGCTGAACCCGATCATCCTCAGCAGCGCGAAGGACATGTACGGGCACCACCTGGACAACGCCCAGCTGGTGACGGCGACGGCGCTGACGGCGGCGTTCACCACGCTGCTGATGGGTGTCATCGGCAACGTGCCGATCGCGCTCGCGGCCGGCCTCGGCGTGAACTCGGTGGTCGCGCTCCAGCTCGCGCCGCGCATGTCCTGGCCGGACGCCATGGGCATGGTCGTCCTCGCGGGCGTCGTGGTCATGCTGCTGGTCGCCACGGGTCTGCGCGAGCGCGTGATGAACGCCGTGCCGTTCGGGCTGCGCAAGGCGATCTCGATCGGTATCGGCCTGTTCATCATGCTGATCGGCCTGGTCGACTCCGGCTTCGTCACCCGGATGCCGGACGCCGCCCAGACCACCGTCCCGGTCCAGCTCGGCACCGGCGGTCACCTCACCGGCTGGCCGGTGCTGGTGTTCATCCTGGGCGCGCTGCTCACCTTCGCCCTCATCGTCCGCAAGGTGCCGGGCGCGATCCTCGTCTCCATCGTCGGCATGACCGTCCTCGCGGTGATCGTCAACGCGGTCGTGACGATCCCCTCCTGGGGCCTGACCGTCCCGAAGTGGCCCGGCAACCCGGTCGCCACCCCCGACTTCGGCCTGGTCGGCCAGGTCAGCCTGTTCGGCGGGTTCTCCAAGGTCGGCGTGCTGACCGGCATCCTCTTCGTCTTCACGGTCCTGCTGTCGTGCTTCTTCGACGCGATGGGCACGATCATGGGCGTCAGCGACGAGGCCAAGCTGACCGACGCCGAGGGCTACATGCCCGGCATCAACAAGGTCCTCTTCGTGGACGGCCTCGCGGTCGCGGCGGGCGGTGCCAGCTCCTCCTCGGCCACCACCGCCTTCGTGGAGTCCACGGCCGGCGTCGGCGAGGGCGCCCGCACCGGCCTCGCGAACATCGTCACGGGCGGCCTCTTCGCCGTGGCGCTGTTCCTCACCCCGGTCGCCACGATGGTCCCGTCCCAGGCGGCCACCCCGGCGCTGATCGCGGTCGGCTTCCTGATCCTGTCGAACTCCATCAAGGAGATCGACTGGGCCGACTACACCATCGCGATCCCGGCCTTCGTGACGATGCTGATGATGCCGTTCACGTACTCGATCACGAACGGCATCGGCATGGGCTTCATCACCTTCACGGTGCTGCGGCTGGCCGCCGGGCGGGCCCGGGAGATCCCGGTGGCGATGTACGCCGTCTCGGCCGTCTTCGCCTTCTACTACCTGATGCCGGCCCTGGGCCTGACCTGAGCCCTGATCCGAGCCCCGGCGGGAGCCGTCAGGTGACCCCGTAGAACCTCTCCGTCTCCTCGACGGCGGTCTGGAACCGCTGGTCGAAGTCATCGCGAATGAGCGTCCGGACGACATAGTCCTGGACGCTCATTCCTCTTTTCGCCGCGTGGTGCCGGAGCCTTTCGAGCAGCTCCCCGTCTATCCGCAGGCTGAGCACACTGGTCCCCATGCGTACGAGGGTCGCCACATCCGGCCGCGCGACGCGTCGCTTTCCGGAACCGGCTCACTCATACGGGTGATCGGAGGGTTCAGTGGCGGGCATCACGGGCAAGCAGGCGCGTCCGACTGGTCTTTAGCGAGAGTAATGAGTTACTCTAAAGAACATGCCGGACCTTACCCATGGCGACGACGCTGCCGCCGTGAACGCCCTCCGCTCCGCCGTGATGCGGCTGTCCCGTCGGCTCAAGCACCAGAGGGTCGACGAGTCGCTGAGCCCCACCGAGATGTCGGTGCTCGGCACCCTCTTCCGCTGCGGCTCCGCCACCCCGGGCGAACTGGCCCGCAAGGAGCACGTCCAGCCGCCGTCGATGACCCGCATCGTCGCGCTGCTCGAAGCCAAGGGGCTGGTCCGGCTGGAGCCGCACCCCGAGGACCGGCGCCAGAAGGTCGTCACCCAGACCGAACAGGCCGAGGCCATGCTCGAGGAGAGCCGCCGCAAGCGGAACGCCTTCCTGGCCGGCCTGGTCGAGGCCCTCGACGAGGACGAGTGGGCCGCCCTGCGCGCCGCCGCCCCCGTGCTGGAGAAGCTCGCACACCTGTAAGCGCACCACCGAAGGAGGCGAACCCTTTTGAGTACGGGATCCGGAACACCTTCCGCCCCCGCACCGGCCACCCCTACCCCCGTTTCCCGTAAGTCCTCGATGTTCGGTTCGCTGAGGATCAGGAACTACCGCCTCTTCTTCGCCGGCCAGGTCGTCTCCAACACGGGCACCTGGATGCAGCGCATCGCCCAGGACTGGCTGGTCCTGAGTCTCACCGGCTCCTCCGCGGCCGTCGGCATCACGACGGCCCTGCAGTTCCTGCCGATGCTGCTGTTCGGGCTGTACGGCGGCGTCCTCGTGGACCGCCTGCCCAAGCGGCCCGCCCTGCTGGTCACCCAGTCCTCGATGGCCGTCACCGGACTCGCGCTCGCCGCGCTGACCCTCTCCGGCCAGGTCCAGGTCTGGCACGTCTACGTCGCCGCGTTCGCCGTCGGCCTCGCCACCGTGGTCGACAACCCGGCCCGTCAGTCCTTCGTCTCCGAGATGGTCGGCCCGGAGCAGCTGCAGAACGCGGTCAGCCTGAACTCGGCGAACTTCCAGTCCGCCCGGCTGGTCGGCCCCGCCGTCGCCGGCCTCATGATCACCGGTGTGGGCACCGGCTGGGCGTTCCTCGCCAACGGCCTGTCCTTCGCCGCGCCCATCGCCGGCCTGCTGCTGATGCGCGCCCGCGAACTGCACGTGGTCGAGCGCGCGCCGCGCGGCAAGGGCCAGCTGCGCGAGGGCCTCAGCTACGTCGCCAAGCGGCCCGAGCTGATCTGGCCGATCGTCCTGGTCGGCTTCATCGGCACCTTCGGCTTCAACTTCCCGGTGTGGCTCTCCGCGTACGCCGACGACGTCTTCGACGCCGGAGCCGGCGCGTACAGCCTCTTCAACACGCTGATGGCCGTCGGCTCCCTGGTCGGCGCCCTGCTGGCCGCCCGGCGCGGCACGGCCCGGCTGCGCGTCCTGATCGCCGCCGCGCTGGCCTTCGGCACGCTGGAGGTCGTGGCCGCCGTGGCACCGTCGTACTGGCTGTTCGCGCTGCTCATGGTCCCGATCGGGGTCTTCGGCCTGACGGTCAACGTCACCGCGAACACGGCCGTGCAGATGGCCACCGACCCGGCCATGCGCGGCCGGGTGATGGCCCTGTTCATGATGGTGTTCATGGGCGGTACGCCGCTGGGCGCACCGGTGGTCGGCTGGGTCACCGACACCTACGGCGCCCGGATCGGCTTCGCGGCCGGCGGTGTCGTGTCGGCCGCCGCCGCCACCGCGGTCGGCCTGGCCCTCGTCCGCGTCGGCGGCCTGCGCGTGTCGGTGGGCTGGCACCACGGCCACCCGCGGGTCCATTTCGTACCGCGCGAGCGGGAGCGGCTGACGACCGCCGCGTAGGCCTGCCGGCCGGGGCAAGGGAAGGCCGTGCCCCGGGGGCGCGGATCGTCGCGGGGACGGGCCGTGGGAGTGCCGGTCGCCGCGGGGTCGGGCCGTGGGGGTGCCGGTCGCCGCGGGGTCGGGCCGTAAGGGTGCGGATCGTTGAGCGGGTCGGGCCGCAGCGGCGTGGATCGCCGCGGGGTGCCGGGCCGCGGCGGGTTACCCGTGCGCCGGCCGGCTCCCCGCCCGCGGACAAGCCGTGGACGGGGTTCTCGCTCGCGGACAAGCCGTGGACGGGGTTCTCGCCCGCGCGGCGCGGCCGCACGCCGACGCCGCCCGTGCCTCTTCCGGCGCTGCCTCCTACAGCACCCGCCGGGCCAGCACCTGGCCCGGCCAGGCGTTCGGGCCGTGGGTGTAGGGGTGCGTCGGGGTGAAGCCGTTGGCCTCGTAATAGGCGACCAGTTTGCGGTCGCCGCCCGCGTAGCAGTCCACGCGCAGCAGCCCCACGCCGGCCCGCCGGGTCACCTCGGCGGCGTGGGCGAGCAGCGCGCTGCCCGCGCCATGGCCCTTGAAGCGGCGGTCGGAGGCGAGCCAGTGGATGTACCGCTCGGGCTCCCCGGGCGGCGGCAGGTGGGACAGATAGGAGCCGGGCCCGTCGGTGAGGGTGAGGGTGGCGGCCGGTACGCCGTCCACCTCGGCGAGATACGTGGTCCCCTCCTCCATGGCCCGCGCGACCGCCGCCACCGTCTTCTCGTGCCCGGACAGGGGCTCGGTGCCCCACTGCACGGTGCGGCCCTGTGAGACCAGCCACTCCACGCTGCTGTCGAGCATGCCGAGTATCGCGGGCAGGTCGTCGGGGCCGCCTTCCCGAATGGTGATCGCCATGGGCCCATCATGCCGCCCGGGGTCCGGGGCCGCGGGGTGGGATCGTGAGGTCCATGAGACTCTTCGCCGCCGTGATTCCCCCCGAGGACGTCGTCGACGAACTCGCCGCGGAGGTGTCCCGGCTGCGGCGGCTGCCGGGGGCGGACCGGCTGCGCTGGACCGCCCGCCCCGGCTGGCACTTCACCCTCGCGTTCTACGGCGAGGTCGCCGACGAGGCCGTGCCCGCCCTGTCGGACCGCCTGGCCCACGCGGCCCGGCGCTCGGCCCCCTTCCCCCTCGCCCTGGCGGGCGGCGGCCAGTTCGGCCGGGGCCGCGCGCTGTGGGCGGGCGCCGAGGGGGACGTGGAGGCGCTGCGGCTGCTGGCCGACCGGGCGGAGGCGGCCGGGCGGAAGGCCGGGGTGCCGATGGGGGAGCACCGGCGGTACAAGGCCCATCTGACGCTGGCCCGCAGCCGGGAGGCGGTGGATGTACGGCCGTACGTGGCGGACCTCGCGGAGTTCGCCGGCGCCGGCTGGACCGTGGGCGAGCTGGCGCTCGTGCGCAGCCGTCTGCCGACGTCCGGGGTGGCGGGGGAGCAACCGCGGTACGAGGTGGTCGGGCGGTGGGTGCTGGGCGGGGGCGGTTAGGCTCGCATGCGTGGACCCGAAAACCCGAAACCGGATCATGGCCGGTGTGCTCGTGCTGATGTTCGTCGTGGTGGCCTTGGCGTCGGCCATGCGTTAGGGGTGCCGGGGAACCGCGGCCGTCCTTCCGGCTGCGGGCGCGTCGTGACCGGTCGCGCGGTTCCCCCTGCCCCACCGCTTACCAGGCGAACGCCTCCGGGGACGGGCCCGGGCCCGGGAAGATCTCGTCCAGGCTGTTCAGCAGCTCCTCGCCCAGCTCCAGCTCCACCGCCCGGAGAGCCGACTCCAGCTGGTCGGCGGTGCGCGGGCCGACGATGGGGCCGGTCACGCCGGGGCGGGTGAGCAGCCAGGCCAGGGCCACCTCGCCGGGCTCCAGACCGTGCTTGTCGAGCAGGTCCTCGTAGGCCTGGATCTGCGCGCGGGCGGCCGGGTCCTTGAGGGTGTCGGCGGCCCGGCCGGAGGCACGGCGGCCCCCCTGGACCTCCTTCTTGATGATCCCGCCGAGCAGACCGCCGTGCAGCGGCGACCACGGGATGACACCGAGGCCGTAGTCCTGCGCGGCCGGGATGACCTCCATCTCGGCGCGGCGCTCGGCGAGGTTGTACAGGCACTGCTCGCTGACCAGGCCGATGGTGCCGCCGCGGCGGGCGGCGATCTCGTTGGCCTGGGCGATCTTGTAGCCGGGGAAGTTGCTGGAGCCGGCGTAGAGGATCTTGCCCTGCTGGACGAGGACGTCGATCGCCTGCCAGATCTCCTCGAACGGGGTGTTCCGGTCGATGTGGTGGAACTGGTAGAGGTCGATGTGGTCGGTCTGGAGCCGCTTCAGGCTGGCGTCCACCGCGCGGCGGATGTTCACCGCGGAGAGCTTGTCGTGGTTGGGCCAGGCGTTGTCGGTGTCGGCGGCCATGTTGCCGTACACCTTGGTGGCGATGACGGTCTTCTCGCGCCGCCCGCCGCCCTTGGCGAACCAGTTGCCGATGATGGTCTCGGTGCGGCCCTTGTTCTCGCCCCAGCCGTACACGTTGGCGGTGTCGAAGAAGTTGATGCCCGCGTCCAGCGCCGCGTCCATGATCGCGTGGCTGTCGGCTTCGTCGGTCTGCGGACCGAAGTTCATCGTCCCGAGGACGAGCCGGCTGACCTTGAGTCCCGTGCGTCCGAGCTGCGTGTACTCCATGGTCCACTAGCCAACGGCTTGGAGTGCGCTCTAGGCAAGTGCTCTGTGGATCAAGGGGGTTGCGGTAGGGTGCCCGGCCCGGCAGGGAGGTGCCGCCGGGCACCCCGGGGGCCGGTCGGCCCGGCGACTCCGGGCAGCACAGACTGGGCGGTGCCGAGGCCGATGCCCGCGAAACGCTCGCCGAGCCGGCGCCGAGTCCGTTGTCCATCAGGTTCAGACGGAGTTCGATGCGGTGGTCCGCAATCGTGGAGACGGTACCGCTCCGGTGGCGGGCGCGGCGTCGCGTCGACCACGAGATGCCGGCCGGCCCCCGCTGCGACAGCCTGGCCCGTGGGACCCGGCCACCGTCGGGCCGGGCGGAAGGACTGTCAGAGGCGTGCCGTACGGTGCGGGGAGCCGCACCGCCTCTGGAGAGTCCCGTGTCCGTCCCCGCCCGGCTCCGTGCCGTCGTCCCCGCGCCGCTGCCCTCCGCCGAGGCGGACGTCCCCGAACTGCTCGGGCCGCCGGGCCGCCGTCTGCTGGTCCAGCGCGGCGACGACGCGCTCCTGGTCCAGCCGCTGGACGACGCCTTCGCACCGGCGGGGGACCGGGTGCGGGTGCCCGCGCCGTGGCCGCGCCGGCGCGGGACGTGGGCGGTGGCGCCGGACGCGAGCCTGGCCGTGTTCGCGGGCGTGCACGCGGTGCGGGCGGTGGAGCCGTCGGGCACCACGCGCTGGGAGGTCCGGCACGGCTGCTGGTACGGGGCCTGCCGAGAGCTGCACGAGTCGTACGAGGAGTACGGCGACCGCGCCGACCACCGTCACCCGGACGGCGGTTCGGCCGGGTTCTCCGTGGACGGGGCGTTCGTCTGGGCGCACGTGCGGGGGCCGCTGGCGGCGGGGGAGCCGGACCCGGACGTGCTGGACGAGTGGGTGCTGCTGGACCCGGCGGACGGGCGGGTGCTCGCACGGGCCGACGCCGAGTCCGCGGCGGCGGGCAGTCTTCACCTGCCGCACCCGGCGGACCCGCGGCAGATGGGGCTGAGCATCGGGGAGGGCCAGGACGGGGCGCCACTGCGCTGGGGGCGCTGGGACGGGACGGAGCTGTCCGTCACGTACGTCGACGGTGACCTGACCCTGATGGGCGTGAGCCCGTCCGGTGCGCGGCTGATGACCGTGGCCCACGACCAGGACGTGCTGGCGGTGCGGGACACCGGCGGTTCGGTGCCGGAGGGCCTGGAGTGGGACGCCGGGACGGCCGTCCCCCCGCATCCGGAGGCAGAGCCGGACAACGACGAGGCGCTTTCCTGCTGGGACTGGGCGGGCGGCTTCCTGGACGAGACGACCCTGATCTGCTCGACGGTCGAGAGCGACGAGGAGTGGGGGCGGGGCCGGCACTGGCTCCTCGACACGGCGGGTGCGCGCACGCCGGTGGAGGTCACCTATCCGGTACCGGTCGGCATCCGGCCGCCCATGGCCGCGCTGGGGGACGGCAGGTGGGTGACGCCGGACGACTCCGGGGAGGTGCTGTACGTGTGGGAGCGGGGTCAGTCGCGGGGGAAGTCGTCGGTCTTGAGGACGAGGTCGACGACGGTGCCGGTCAGGTCGACGTCGGTGCCGAACTCCACCCGTGTACTCACGGCGTAGTCGCCGTCCTTGGGGTCGGTGTGGATGTGGCACCGTCCCTGGTAGGGATCGGCGATGAGGTAGACGGGGACCTCGGCGGTGGCGTAGGCCGTCCGCTTGGGGCCGTAGTCGTTGTGTGCCGTGCCCTTCGAGATGACCTCTGCGACGAACTCGACGTCGCCACAGCGCCAGAGCCCCCCGGGCGTCTTCTCGGCACCCTCGGCGATGAGAGTGACGTCGGAGCAGAAGCCGTTGAGGTGGCCCGGGTAGTCGATGCGGACGTCCGACTTGACGCGCTTGCGCGGGAACCTGGTGCGCAGTTGCTCGTAGAGGTCGGCGATGATCTCCCAGCGGGTGTCCCGCTGCGGCGTCATGAAGATGGCCCCCTCGACGATCTCGACCTTGTATCCCTCGGGGGTGGTCCGCTCAAGCGACTCGAACAGGGCGTCCAGAGTCAGCTCGTCGCTCTCCTCGGCCATCTCGATCCTGTCTTCGAGGACGGTCATCGTGGCGCTCCTCCCCGGCCGCCCCACGGACAGGTGCAGCCGCGCAGTACAACGATAGGCACCACGACGACGAGACGCCGGATTTCGGTCAGCTCGTTCCCGCCGCGTACGCCTGTCCGACCCCCCACGCCTCCCACATCGCCCCCGCGAACGCCTCCGCGATCCGGTGCTCGCCGCGCGCGTTGGGGTGCGTGCCGTCGTAGGTGTCGGTGTGGAGGTCGTACGCCTTGGGCGGCGAGGCCAGAAGCAGGGGTGACCGGGGCTCGTCCAGGTCGGCGACCGTCTTGGCGAGCAGCACGTTGAACCGGTCGACCTGCTCGGCGAACGGCGGGTCCTCCGCGGCCCGGATGTTCGGTATCACCGGAAGCAGCACCATCCGGACGCGCGGGCCGGCCTCGCGGGCCCCCGCGACGAAGGCGCGCACGTTCTCCGCCGTCTGCTCGGCGTTGGTGTAGAAGCCGAGGTCGATCAGGCCCAGGGAGACCAGCAGGACGTCCGGGCGGTGGGCGCGGACCGCGTCGCCGATCAGCGGGGCCATGTGCAGCCAGCCCTCGCCCCAGCCCGCGAGGTGGGCGCGCGGGAATCCGGGTTCGGCGTAGGCGAGGGACGTCGGGGCGTCGGCCTGCTTGTCGTACAGCGTCTCGCGCGGGCCGACGAAGGTGAACGGGCCGCCGTACGAGACGCACAGGTGCTGCCACAGCCGGTAACGCCAGGTGTGTTCGCCCGCGCTCCCGATCGTCATGGAGTCGCCCACGGGCATGAACCTCAGCATCCGCTCATGATGAAGGATCCCGGAGGCACGTGGGGCAGGGGGTGCCTGTGAGGCGGACCACGTGCCGGCCCCCGGCGGCCACCCGTCCCGAACCCCGTGCGGCCCCGTCCCGAACCCAGGACGGCCACTCGCCCCGCACCCCGTGCGGCCACTTGCCCCGGCCCCCGTACGGCCACTTGCCCCGGCTCCAGGCGGCCACATACCGCGACCCCAGGGCGGCCACATACCGCGACCCCAGGGCGGCCGCACACGGCGACCCCAGGGCGGCCGCACACCGCGACCCCGGGCGACCACTTTCCCGAGCCCTCGACGGCAGCCCTCCCTGATCCCTGGGCCACCCTCCCCCGAACCCCCGGCGGTAATGGCAGGCTTGGCCCATGCGTCGATCGTTCGCCGTTCTCGCCGGGATGCTGCTCGCCGGCGCCTGCGCGCTGCCCGCATCCGCAGCCGACGGAACCGCCGGGTCCGCCGTGAGGGCCGCCGGGAGGCCCGCCGCGGGGGCCGCCGACGGAGCGGGGGACCAGGGCTTCACCATCAAGGACCCGCGGATCACCGAGTCCAGCGGGCTCGCCGCCTCCCGGCAGCACCCCGGCATCTACTGGACGCACAACGACAGCGACGACGGGCCGTACCTCTACGCCGTGGACAGCGCCACCGGCCGGACCGTCGCCCGGATCACTCTGCGCGGCATCGGCTCCCCGAGGGACGTCGAGGCCATCTCCGTCGGGCCGCACAACGAGATCTACGTCGGGGACATCGGCGACAACCTGGGCGGCAAGTGGCCGTACGTGTGGATCTACCGGCTGCCCGAGCCGGAGAAGCTCACCGACCAGACCGTCACGGCCACGCAGTACGTGGTGAAGTACTCCGACGGACCGCGCGACGCCGAGTCGCTGGTCGTCCACCCGAAGACCGGGCGCGTCTACATCATCGACAAGAAGGAGGACGGCGGGCACCTGTACGAGGGCCCGGCCACCCTCTCCACCTCCGGAGCGAACGTCTTCAGGCCCGTCGCGGCCGTCGACCTGTGGGCGACCGACGCCGCCCTCTCGCCGGACGGCCGGCACCTCGCCGTACGCGGCTACTTCGGCGGCATCGCCTACGACTGGAACGACGGCCGGCTCCGGCGCAAGGGGCGCCTCGACGTGCCGCTCCAGGGACAGGGGGAGTCGGTGTCGTACTCCGCCGACGGCACCAAGCTGATGTACGGCAGCGAGGGCGCCGACAGCGCCGTGCAGGCGGTCGACGCTCCCGACCGCCCGGCCGGGAAGTCACCGTCCGCACGCGGGAGTTCCGGCGAGACCGCGGACAAGGGAGGAGGCGGAAGCCTCAAGATCGGCGCCGTGATCGTCGTGGTCGGCGTGGCGGCGCTGTTCGGCCTGCGGCGGCTGCGGCGCGGCTGAGCACGGGACGTACGCCGCAACCGGCCGCGCGGGCCGGGGGGCGGACGGTTTTCGGCGCGTTCCGGTTCTCCTCCGCAGGTCCCTTTCCGTGTCCATCCGAAGGTGGATCAAGTCCGCCTCCCAGATGGATTCGTACGTCCCGCCCGACACGAAATCGTCGTTCCGAACCGTAAGTTGACGGAAAGGAACGTCCATCGTGCGGATAGGACGCTTGGCGCCCGTGCTCGCCGTGGGGGTCACGGCGACCCTCGTCCCCGCCCTCGCCCCGGCACAGGCCTCCGCCGCGGAACCGCTGGGCAGGTTCGAGACCCAGAAGCCCGCCTGGCACAGATGCGACGCGTCGGAACCGGCCTCGTTCCAGTGCGCGACCATCAAGGTCCCGCTCGACTACAGCCGCCCCGGCGGCAAGACCATCAAGCTGGCCGTCTCCCGGATGAAGACCAGCGTCCCCGGCAAGCGGCACGGCTCGCTCCTCTTCAATCCCGGCGGCCCGGGCGGCGAGGGCCTGGACATGCCCGTCATGATGAAGGACACGCTGCCCAAGAAGGTCCGCGAGCAGTACGACCTCATCGGCTTCGACCCGCGCGGTGTGGGCCGGAGCACCCCGGTCACCTGCGGCCTCACGGACGCCGAGCAGAACTCCGAGCACCCCTACAAGGCGGAGACGTTCAGCCGCGACGTCAAGTGGGCCCGGACCGTCGCCGACAAGTGCCGTGCCAGGAGCGGCGACAAGCTGCCGTACATCACCACCCGCAACACCGCCCGTGACATGGACGTCATCCGTGCCGTCCTGGGCGAGAAGAAGCTCTCCTACCTGGGGTACTCCTACGGTACGTACCTCGGCGCCGTCTACGCGCAGATGTTCCCCGAGCGCACCGACCGCTTCGTGCTGGACAGCTCCGTCGACCCGGCCCGGGTCTGGCGCGGCATGATCCAGGTCTGGGCGTCGGGCACCGAGCCGGCGTTCACCCGCTGGACGAAGTGGACCGCGGAACACCACCGCACCTACAAGCTCGGCAACACCCCGGCCGAGGTGCGCAAGACGTTCTGGAACCTGATCGCCCGCGCCGACCGCACCCCCGTCAAGCTCGACGGCCAGAAGTACACGGGCGACGACATCCGGTCCGGCCTGCGCCCGGTGTTCTTCTCGCCCAAGTACGCGGCCGAGGCGGTCGTCGAACTGAAGAAGGCCGCGGCCGGCCACGGCTCCTCCCGCCACTCCCTCCTGCCGCCCGCCGCCCGACAGTCGCCCCGCTGGGCCGCCGTGCCGGCTCCCGCCGCGGCGGAATCCGGGGCCGTGCGGACGCCGGCGGACAACGGAAGCGCCGTCTTCTGGTCGGTGCTCTGCGGTGACACCGCGGCCTGGTCGCACGACCCGGAGCAGTACCGGCGCGACGCCGTCCGGGACAAGGCCAAGTACCCGGTCTACGGCGACTTCGGCTCCAACATCACGCCCTGCGCGTTCTGGGGCAAGCCGGTCGAGCCCGTCACCCGGGTCGACAACAAGGTCCGCCTGCTGACCGTCCAGAACGAGTGGGACTCCCAGACCCCCCTGGCCAGCGGCCTCGGCATGCACCGCGCCCTGAAGGGGTCCCGCATGGTGTACGTCAAGGGCGGCGAGGGCCACGGCGTCTACGGCGGCGACCCGCGCTCCTGCGCCGACAGCAACGTCAACGCCTACCTGAGCACCGGCAAGCTCCCGGCACGGGACGTCACCTGCAAGCCGTCCGGTCGGCAGGGACTGGGCGTGAAGCCGTCGCTGGTCCCGAGCTTCTGACCCGTTTCTGACCCGCTGACCCACTAGGGCGCCCGGTGCCGGTGCACCGGGCGCCCTCTCGTTCATGCGCCGAGGGGGCAGGGAAGTGCGGGCATCTGGCGATTGGGGGAGCAGGTCACCAGCGCCAGCGAGAGATAGGAGGGACGTTCGAGGTAGAACCCGAGCGAGACGTCACCTCCCGCTCCCAACCGTTCGGCGGCGGACACGACGAGGTCTTTCAGACGCGCGCCACCGCGCTCGGCAGGGGACGCGAACCGGGGCGCGAACTCCACCAGACGGTCACTCAGCCATGCTGCCGCCCCGTCCGGGTCCGGCCAGGTGCCACGCACCAGCGAGCGCGGCTTGACGAGCCAGTACGCCGTCTCGATCGGCGGCAGATCCGACTTGGGGAACTCCGTGGCCACCTCCCGGTACCGCAGGATCACGTCCGGCTTGCTCTCCGCCGGGGGCGGGTCGGGGTGGGGCGGCCGGCGCAGGGCCTCCTGGTCGAAGCGGTCCTTGGGGCCTGCCCAGAGATAGGCGTGGTGGTGCACGGGCGCGTCCAGTTCGCCGGGGTGGACCGGCCCCGGCCAGGACCGCGCCTGACCGGGACCGGTGGGAGGGGGTACCGGCTCAGACGGACAGCCCGAACCGCGCCGGGTCGATCCCGGCCACGGCCAACTCCTCGGTGCTGAACCGCAACGGCTCCTTGTCGGGCCGCTTGCCGTCCCCGAGGGCCCAGGCGTCCTGGCCGATCCGGGCGAGGATCACGCACGACTCGCCGTCCGGGTGGGTGTTGCCCCCGCACGCCGTCACGAACGAGACGCCGTCGAGGTCGAGGGCGTACAGGTCGTTTCCGTTCACCATGGGTGGCACCTTCCTGCTCCGCTGCGGGAGCCGAGTGGGTGTGGATTCGAGAGGTGACCGTAGGGCGGCGGGGTGGAGCAAGTAGGCGAATATTCTTGGTTATTCCCGCGCCGTCACTCTAGATGCATGGACTTTCACTCAGAGGCACCGACATGCTGGGGGCCATCATCGTCGACACCCAGGGGGTGGTTGGGCATGGCGCGTCGGTTGCGGTTCAACGGGACGGGGAGCGGGGTCACGGGGTGCCCGTCAGTGCATGAGGACCTGGACAGCGGGGAGGTGATCGTGCACGGCCCGCCGCTCACCGATCCGGAGGACGTCGCACAGCTTCAGCACCTCTCGGAGGGGGAGGTTGCTGTGGTGGTACCGCGGGACCTTCTGGTGGACTGGGCGCCGAAGGAGCGGACGCGGCAGGTGCAGACGATCGATCTGGACGAGTTCCATGGCCTGTTCGAGAAGTTCGAGCACACGGCGTGGCGGTTGGAGACGCGCCGCCGGTATGCGAGCGACGAAACGGGCGACCGGTGGGATCGGTTCATCCGGAACGGGACGATCGGCGAGAGCGAGGATTCAGACTCGCTCTACAGTTGGTGGACCAAGACGATCCGCGCCCACACCGCGCAGGGCAGGCGGGTGGAGCGGGTGCGCATCGTGGACCAGCCCGCCACCACCGGCCAGCGCTACCTCCTCGACAGCGCCAGGTGGAACATCGGCCTCGGCGAGGACATTCGCAACATGTGGCGTGCCGACGCCGACCGACTGCGGCTGCCCGCCGAGGACTTCTGGTTGTTCGACAGCCGCCTCATCGCGCTCCTGCGGTTCGACGACGACGACCAGCTCACGCACGTGGACCTGATCACCGAGCCCGCAGAGGTGGTGCGCTGCTGCATGGTGAGGGATGCTGCTTGGCACCACGCCGTACCGTGGCAGCAGTTCACGGCGGAGATGTACAGCGACGCGTAGGGGCCAGAGCGGATACCGGTGAGCACGGACTATCAGAGGGCACGTGAGGAACTGGGGCGCAAGCTCAGGGAACTGCGTCTGGAAAGCCCCGATGGACGGCTCACCGGTAGCCAGCTGGCTCAGCGGCTGGGGTGGCCGCAGTCGAAGGTCAGCAAGCTGGAAAACGGCAGACAGACTCCCTCGGACGAGGACCTGCGCGCGTGGACCAGTGCCGTGGGACAGCCGACTGCTTTTGTGGAACTCCGTGCTCGGCTCAAGGGATTCGAAAGCCACATCCGCTCCTGGCGACGCCAGCTGGCGGCAGGACACCGTCCCGTGCAGGAAACCTGGAACACACTCGTTGCGGAGTCTCGGGTCCTGCACATGTGGGAGAACCACTTGGTCTGCGGCATGCTTCAGACCGCCGAGTACGCCCGGTATGTCTTCGAGCGCTACACGGACCTCCGCTCTTCCCCAAGAGACATGGATGAGGCCGTGCGGGCTCGCATGAAGCGGCAGGAGTGGCTGTACCGGTCTGGCAAACGGTTGAACTTGCTCATGTGGGAAGGCGCCCTGTGGGCCAGGGTATGCCCGGCGGAAGTGCTGGTCGCGCAACTGGACCGCCTGCTCGGGGCGGTGGGTATGGATACGCTGCACCTCGGCATCCTTCCGCTGGACGCAGAGCTGCGCATTCCACCGGGCAACGCCTTCTGCATGCTGGACGAGCGCTTGGTCGTGGTCGAGGACTGGCACGCCGAACTCTGGCTGGACGATGCCGAAACGATCGCTCTCTACCGCCGCGTCTGGGACACCTTCGCCGAGTCGGCCGTCTACGGCGCCGAGGCCCAGCAGGTGATCGCCCGAGTCCGCCGCAGCATCAAGGTCTGAGGACGTACAGCCGCACGACGTCGTCGGCGGTCTCCCCGTGGGGAGCCGTCGGCCGGGGCGGCGCCTGCCGGCACTCCTCGTCGCGGGGAAACGGCAGCCGACGGCCGGCGGCACGGCAACCTTTGAACCAGCGGCGCCACCGGGCGTCGAAGGGGCTGGGCTTACGCACGGTCCGGAACACCGGCCACCACCCCGGGGGTGAGCGCGAACCGGGCCCACACGGTCTTGGTGTACGGCCCCTGGCGGTGCCCCCGCGTGTCGGTAGACAGCACGCAACGACGGCGAAGGGCGCCCGGTGTTCGTCACCGGGCGCCCTTCGGCGTCGTACTCGACCGGGAGGTCAGAGCTTCTCGATCACGTAGTCCACGCACTTCGTCAGCGCCTCGACGTCCGCCGGGTCGATCGCCGGGAACATCGCGACGCGCAGCTGGTTGCGGCCGAGCTTGCGGTACGGCTCGGTGTCCACGATGCCGTTGGCGCGCAGCACCTTGGCGACGGCGGCGGCGTCGATCTCGTCGGAGAAGTCGATGGTGCCGATGACCTGGGAGCGCTTGGCCGGGTCGGAGACGAACGGGGTGGCGTACTTGGCCTCCTCCGCCCAGGTGTACAGGCGGGTCGAGGAGTCCTTGGTGCGGGCGGTGGACCAGGCGAGACCGCCCTGGCCGTTGAGCCACTCCAGCTGCTCGTTGAGGAGGAACAGGGTGGCGAGGGCCGGGGTGTTGTACGTCTGGTTCTTGCGGGAATTGTCGATCGCGGTGGGGAGCGAGAAGAACTCCGGGACGTGACGGCCGGAGGCGTGGATCCGCTCGGCGCGCTCGATCGCGGCGGGGGAGAAGACGCCGATCCACAGGCCGCCGTCGGAGGCGAAGGACTTCTGCGGGGCGAAGTAGTAGACGTCGGTCTCGGCGATGTCGACCGGGAGGCCGCCCGCGCCGGAGGTGGCGTCGACCAGGACCAGCGCGCCCTCGTCGGCCCCCTCGACCCGCTTGATCGGCATGGCGACACCGGTCGAGGTCTCGTTGTGGGTGAAGGCGTAGACGTCGACGCCGGCCTCGGCGCGCGGCTCCGGGTGGGTGCCGGGGTCGGAGGCGATGACGGTGGGCTCGGCCAGCCAGGGCGCGAGCTTGGCGGCCTTGGCGAACTTCGAGGAGAACTCGCCGAAGTTGAGGTGCTGCGACTTGTTCTCGATCAGACCGTGGGTGGCGATGTCCCAGAAGGCGGTGGAGCCGCCGTTGCCGAGGACGACCTCGTAGCCCTCGGGGAGGGAGAACAGCTCGGAGATGCCCTCGCGGACCTTGCCGACCAGGTTCTTCACCGGCGCCTGCCGGTGGGACGTGCCCAGCAGGGAGGTACCGGTGGCGGCGAGGGCGTCCAGCGCCTCGGTCCGCACCTTGGAGGGGCCCGCGCCGAAGCGTCCGTCGGCGGGCTTGATGTCTGCGGGAATCTGGATGTCGGCCACGGGACGAGGTTAGCCGGTGGTGTTCTGCCAGGTGGAGACGTGTCCGTTCGATGAGACGAGATCACCGGCGCGTGAACTTGTGAGGTTGTACGACGATAGGGGCGGAGCTGTGGATAAGTTTCGGTGACTGTCCGTGACGGGATGCATCCTGGACACATGACGGATCACTTGGGTCTCGAAGCGGAGCTGCGGGGGGCCGTCCGGGGCGGGGTCGGCTTCGACGCCACCAGCCGGGCGCTGGTCACCATGGACGCGTCCAACTACCGGCGCGTCCCGCTGGGGGTCGTGGCGCCCAGGGACGCCGACGACGTGGCCGCCGCGCTGGAGGTGTGCCGGGCGCACGGGGTGCCGGTGGTGGCGCGAGGCGGCGGCACGTCGATCGCCGGGCAGGCGACCGGCACGGGTGTGGTGCTCGACTTCACCCGATACATGAACGGCCTGGTGGAGCTGGACCCCGGCAGCAGGACGGCCGTCGTCCAGCCCGGGCTCGTCCTGGACCGGCTCCAGGAGGCCGCCGCCCCGCACGGACTCCGGTTCGGCCCGGACCCGTCCACGCACAGCCGGTGCACGCTGGGCGGAATGATCGGCAACAACGCGTGCGGCTCCCACTCGGTCGCCTGGGGCACGACCGCGGACAGCGTGCGGGAGCTGTCCGTCGTCACCGCGCGCGGGCGGCGGCTGCGGCTCGGGCCCGGGTGGGCGGGCGCCCCGGAGGGGCTGCGCGAGCTGGCCGAGGGCGAACTGGCCCGGCTGCGCACCGGCTTCCCCGACCTGCCCCGCCGCATCTCCGGGTACGCGCTGGACGCGCTGCTGCCCGAGAAGGGCGCCGACGTCGCCCGCTCCTTCTGCGGCTCCGAGGGCACCCTCGGCATCCTCACCGAGGCCGTGGTCGGCCTGGTCGAGGCACCCCGCGCGCGTGCCCTGGCCGTGCTGGCGTACGCCGACGAGAGCACGGCCGCCGAAGCCGCCGCCGGCCTGTTGCCGCTGCGGCCGCTCACGGTGGAGGGCATGGCCGCCGACCTGGTGCCGCCCGGGTCCGGGCTGCCCGGGGGTGGCGCCTGGCTGTTCGTGGAGACCGGCGGGGAGACGGCGGACGAGGCCCTCGCGCACGCCGAGCGGATCGTGCGCGCCGCGGACGTCGTGGACACCCTCGTCGTCACCGATCCCGCGGCCCAGCGGGGCCTGTGGCGCATCCGCGAGGACGCGGCCGGCACGGCCACCCGGATGCCGGACGGCACGGAGGCCTGGCCCGGCTGGGAGGACTGCGCGGTCCCGCCCGCCCGGCTCGGCGCCTACCTGCGCGACTTCCGCGCCCTGCTGTCGGCCCACGGCCTGCGCGGCACGCCGTACGGCCACTTCGGCGACGGCTGCATCCACGTCCGCATCGACTTCGACCTGCTCACCGAGGCCGGCATCGGCCGCTTCCGCCGCTTCTCGGAGGAGCTGGCCGACCTGGTGGTGGCCCACGGCGGCTCCCTGTCCGGCGAACACGGCGACGGCCAGGCCCGCGCGGAGCTGCTCCCGCGGATGTACGGCGCGGAGACGGTCCGCCTCTTCGAGCGCGCCAAGGCGGTCTGGGACCCCGACGACCTGCTCAACCCCGGCATCCTGGTCCGCCCGGCCCCCCTCGACGCGAACCTCCGCTTCTCCGTCCTGCCGAGCCGCTGGGGTGACGTGACCTCCGGGTCCTCGGCCCGCGTGGTCTCCGGTTCGCCGGCTGAGGAGACTCCGGGCTCTCTGGTCGAGGGGGCTTCCGGTTCTCCGGCCGGCGTGGCCTCCGGTTCCTCGGCCGGGGTGACGTCCGGTCTCGCGGAGGAGGGGACCTCCGGTTCTCCGGCGGATGTGGCCTCCGGTTCCGTGGACGAGGGGACCTCCGGTTCTCCGGCCGGCGTGACCTCCGGCTCCCAGGCCGGCGCGACCCCCGGCTCCCCGGCCGACGTCGCCTTCGGCCGCCCGGTCGACGTCGTCTTCGGTTATCCGGCCGACGGCGGTGACTTCACCGCGGCCGTCCGCCGCTGCGTCGGCGTCGCCAAGTGCCGTACGGCCACGGCGACCGGCCCCGCCGTGATGTGCCCCTCCTACCGGGTCACCGGCGAGGAACAGCACTCCACGCGCGGCCGGGCCCGGCTGCTGCACGAGATGCTCGCGGGCGAGGTGATCACCGACGGCTGGGGGTCCACGGAGGTCCGGGACGCCCTCGACCTCTGCCTGTCCTGCAAGGGCTGCCGCTCGGACTGCCCGGTCGGCGTGGACATGGCCACCTACAAGGCCGAGTTCCTGCACCACCACTACGCCGACCGTCGCCGCCCCGCCGCCCACCACACCATGGGCCGCCTCCCGGATTGGCTCACCTGGACGGCCCGCACCCGCACGGCGCCGGTCCTGAACGCGCTGGCTTCGGTCGGCCCGCTGGCCCGCATCGGCAAAGGGCTGGGCGGGCTGGCACCTGAACGGGAGATCCCGCGGCTGGCGACGCGGACGTTCAGCGCCTGGTGGCGCGGGCGAAAACCCACCGGGGCCGAAGGCCCCTCCGACTCTCCCGGGTCTCCCGGGTCTCCCGGCTCCTCTGGCTCCGGTGACTCCCCTGACTCCGCGGGGCACCTGGTGGTCCTCTGGCCCGACACCTTCACCGAGCACCTCTCGCCGTCCGTCGGACAGGCCGCCGTGCGCGTGCTGGAGGCCGCCGGGCTGCGGGTGGCGCTTCCGCCCACGCGGCTGCCGGGCCGCGGAGCCATCGCCGACGGCCGGACAAGGGCGGCGACGGCGCTGCTCACGGCCCGCCGGGCCCGGGTCTGCTGCGGACTCACCTATGTCTCCACCGGACAGCTGGACCGTGCCCGCCGGGTCCTGCGCCGCACCCTGGACCTGATGGAACCGGTGCTGCGGGCCGGGGTCCCGGTCGTCGTGCTGGAGCCCAGCTGCGCCGCCGCCCTCCGCGGCGACCTCCCGGAACTCCTGCCCGACGACCCGCGGGCCGCCCAGCTCGCCGCCGCGGTCCTCACCTTCGCCGAAACCCTGGAGCGGCACGCCCCGGACTGGACCCCGCCCGCCGTCGACCGCCCGGTGGCCGGCCAGACCCACTGCCACCAGCACGCGGTGCTCGGCGACACCCCCGATCGCCGTCTGCGCACCGCCGCCGGCCTCACCGGTGAGCTGAGCGGAGGCTGCTGCGGCCTGGCCGGCAACTTCGGCTTCGAGAAAGGCCACTACGAGGTCTCCCGTGCCTGCGCCGAGGAACAGCTCCTTCCGTCCGTCCGACAGGCACCCCCGGGCACGGTCGTCCTGGCCGACGGCTTCTCCTGCCGCACCCAGCTGGAACAGCTCGCCGGGGTGCGGGGCAGGCACCTGGCAGAGGTGCTCGCGGAGGCCCTGGACGCGTCCTCGGGAGGTGGCGGACCGGCCGGCTCATAAGGCCCCACCCAGCTTCACCAGAGAATTCTCAGCCTGGAGCCGGCTCCGGGCAGCTCTCTCAGGAAACACAAAGGAATTCACAGCGCCCCCTTGCCGATTTCGCGGTTCCGGGCTCCTGGACGGCGTGTAAGTTCATGGGTGTCGGGTTCCGGAGACGGAATTCAACGCCACAGGAACAATGCGAAACAAGGAGACGGAAATGAGCTTCAAGAAGCTTGCCCCGCTGCCCCCCAAGCCCAAGTCGAAGCAGCTCCCCCCGCCGCCGAAGCCGAAGCCGAAGAAGCACGCGCACAAGCCGCTGCCGAAGCCGCTGCCCGGCCGGCACGCGTGATCCGGAGCTGAGTGGAAAAGGGGTCGACGGTGCACCGCCGACCCCTTTTCCTCTTCCTTTGGGAAGGTGATCAGGAAAGATTCCCCGATGGCTGACGAAGCTCTGACGGCCGGTGAAGGCGAAGAATATGAATTCGCATCACCGACCATTCCCGCCCGCACGGCATTTCGCCGCTTCTGGCCGCTGACCAGGGGCCTCAGGAAATGGCTGCTCGTCGTCTGGCTGTGCACGGTGCTCGCCGCGCTCGCCGAGACCGAGGCCATCCTGCTGTTCAGCGACCTGACCGACCACGCCCTGCAGAAGGGTTCGCCGGCCGCGTTCTGGAGTCCGGCCGCGAAGTGGCTGGGCATCGCGGTGCTCGGCGCGCTCGTCGCGTACGCGGGCAACTCCCTGGCCGCGTGGGCCACCGAGCGCTTCGTGATGCGGCTGCGCGAGCACGTCTTCGACCACGTCCAGCAACTCCCCCCGCACTTCTTCCAGCGCCACCGTCAGGGCGATCTGCTCTCGCGGCTGACCAGTGACGTCGAGGCCATCGAGACGATGGTCGTGTCCGGTCTCGTCGGCGCCGCCTCGGCGGCCTTCTCCGCCCTCTTCTACGCCGTCGCCGCGTTCTGGCTCCGCTGGGACCTCGCCGCCGCCACCTTCGTCCTCGCTCCCCTGTTCTGGCTGGCCGCCCGGCGCTTCTCCGGCTCCATCAAGGACGTCGCCCGCGCGGGCCGGGTCGCCGACGGCGCGATCACCTCCGTGGTGGAGGAGTCCCTCGGCAACATCGTCCTCACCCAGGCCTACGACCGCCGGGACGCCGAGCGCCGCCGACTGCACGAGGAGGCGAGCGCCTGGTTCCGCGCCTCCGTCCGCTCCACCCGGCTGAACGAGGCCTACGAGCAGCTCGTCCAGGTCATCGAGACGGTCTGCGTGCTCGCCGTGATCGGCATCGGTGCCTGGGAGATCTCCACCGGCCGGATGACCCTCGGCCGGCTCCTGGCCTTCGCCGCCTTCCTCGGCTACCTCTACCCGCCCGTCCGCGGCCTCGCCCAGCTCGGCCTCACGGTCACCGCGGCCACCGCGGGCGCGGAACGGCTCATCGAGATCCTGGACGTGCGCCCCTCCGTCGCCGACCCCCGGCGCGGCGCGGACGTGGGGCGCCCGGACGGCACCGTCGAGGTCCGGGACGTCTCCTTCCGCTACCCCGGCACCGACCGGACCGCCCTCGAAGGCCTCTCCTTCGCCGTCCACCCCGGCGAGCTGGTGATCATCACCGGCCCGAGCGGCGCAGGCAAGTCCACGGTGTCCAAGCTGCTGCTGCGCTTCTACGACCCCGACTCCGGAGACGTCCTCCTGGACGGCGTCCCGCTCCGCGACTTCCCGCTGGCCCGGCTGCGCGAGTACATCACCCTGCTCCCGCAGGAAACCCTGGTCCTGCACGACACGGTGCGCGCCAACATAGCCTGCGGCCGGCCCGGTGCCAGCGAGCAGGCGATCGTGGAGGCGGCGAAGGCGGCCGACGCCCACGACTTCGTCGTCCGGCTCCCCGACGGCTACGACACCGAGGTCGACCCCAACTCCGCCCGCCTCTCCGGCGGCCAGCTGCAGCGCCTGGCCATCGCCCGCGCCATCCTGCGCGACGCACCCGTCCTCGTCCTGGACGAACCGACCACCGGCCTGGACGCGATGGCCGCCCGCCGCGTCGTCAAGCCGCTGCGCCGCCTGATGGCGGGCCGTACGACGATCATGATCACCCACGACCTCAACCTGGCCCCCGACGCCGACCGCATCATCGTTGTGGACGCCGGCCGCATCGTGGAGAACGGCCGCCACGACGAACTCCTCACCCGGGGCGGGGCCTACGCCCGCCTGCACCGTTCCCAGAACAACGCGGTCCTGGACACCGGGGAACTGCGCATGCCGCTGTGGGAGGAACCGCGGCCACCGGCACCGGCACCGGCGTACGAGTACGGACACGGAAACGGCCAGCGGCAGGAGGGCGGATATGCACACGGCCACGGCCACGGCCACGGCCACGGCTATGGCTCCGGCTCCGGTTCCGGGTATGGCGGCGGGCAAGAGGGTGCCGTGCCCTCGGTCCTCCCGGACGGCCGTCCCCTGTTCCGCGACGAGGAAGTGTGGCCCAGCGGCTGACACGGGGAGTCCGGCATCCGGGACAGTCCCAAAAAGGGTTCACGCACCTGACGAAGTCCACTACCCTGGACTCGGTAGTACATCGCGATGCACGAACTCGATCAGGCACCAGGACCGCCCGTGACCGCCGCACCCAGCACGACCTCGCCGTCCCAGACCGCGCCCTCCGCCCCGGGAGGGAGCCGTTCCGGCTCACTCGGCTCACTCGGACCGGTCGGGCTGGTGCTGGCCGGCGGGATCTCGGTGCAGTTCGGTGGTGCGCTGGCGGTCACCCTGATGCCCCGGGCCGGCGCGCTGGGTGTGGTGACCCTGCGCCTCCTGGCGGCGGCGGTCGTCCTCCTCCTGGTCTGCCGTCCCCGTCTGCGCGGCCACTCGCGCACCGACTGGGGCACGGTGATCGTCTTCGGTATCACCATGGGCGCGATGAACGGCCTGTTCTACGAAGCGGTCGCCCGCATCCCGCTGGGCCCGGCGGTCACCCTCGAAGTCCTCGGCCCGCTCACCCTCTCGGTCCTGGCCTCGCGCCGCGCGGTCAACGCGGTCTGGGCCGGCCTGGCCCTCGCCGGCGTCTTCCTGCTCGGCGGCGGCGGCTTCAGCAACCTGGACCCCACGGGTGTCGCCTTCGCCCTGGGTGCCGGAGCCATGTGGGCGGCCTACATAGTCTTCAGCGCCCGTACGGGCCGCCGCTTCCCACAAGCCGACGGCCTGGCCCTGGCCATGGCAGTAGCGGCCCTCCTCTTCCTCCCCATCGGCATCGCCGAGGCCGGCACCCGACTCCTCAACCCCACCACCGTCGTCCTGGGTTCGGCGGTGGCCCTACTCTCCTCGGTCCTGCCCTACACCCTCGAACTCCTGGCCCTGCGCCGCCTGCCGGCCTCCACCTTCGCCATCCTCATGAGCCTCGAACCCGCCATCGCGGCCACCGCCGGCCTCCTGATCCTCGGCCAGTCCCTGACCGCCACCGAGGCCGCCGCGATCGCGCTGGTCATCGCGGCGAGCATCGGCGCGGTCCGCACCCAGGTGGGCCGAAGCAAGATCCCGCCGCTCCCGGCCGAGGGCCAGTAACTCTCCCGCCCCGCTGGACACCGCAGCCCCGACGGACGCCGCCGCCCCGGGCGGCGGCATAGGCCCGTTCCGAACGGCGTGGACGCGCCGCGAGTGGGCTCTCCCTGAGCGACGTGGGCCCCGGGTGACGTGGGCGCCCGGGCGAGCCCGCCCTGAGCCGCGTGAGCACCGAGCCGCGCGCGTTCGCCGTCAGCCGCGCGAGCCCTGCCCGGGCGATGCGCGCCTGCCCCGAGCCGCGACAGCAGGCCCCGAGCCGCGTGAGTCCTACCGGGCGAAGCCCACCCGTCCCGAGCCGTGTGTGCCCCCCCGGTGGCCCGCCTGTCCCGAGCCGCTCACGTCCGCCCGGGTGATGCGTGCCTGCCCCGAGCCGCGCGCCCGAGTCGCGTGAGTCCTGCTCGGGCGAAGCATGCCTGCCCCGAGCCGTGTGCCCCCCGGTGGCCCGCCTGTCCCGAGCCGCTCACGCCTGCCCCGGGTGATGCGCGCCTGCCCCGAGCCGCGACAGCAGGCCCCGAGCCGTGCCCCCTCGCGCCGAGCCATGCCCCCCGCCGAGCCGCACGTGCCCGCGCCGAGCCATGCCCCCCGCCAAGCCGTGCCCGCTCGCGCCGAGCCATGCCCCCCG